>JAFGPJ010000287.1 GCA_016936275.1 Sedimentisphaerales bacterium | reverse complement strand
TTCATTCATTCTATGATTCAAAGCATGATTCTGGAGCTTTTGTCCAAAGGGTAACTCACGCTGTCTTCTCAGCAGCTTGGTAAACATTGCTCCCTCATACTCCGAATATTTTCCGCTCTTATGAAAGCCCTTTGCAATATAGTCTTCCACGAGCACATATATAGCATATAGGTTCGCAAAACTGCCACGTGACTTTGAACCTTTGTTTGCAGATTTTGTCTTTATGTTAAGATATTGAATAATCTGGCTTTCAGAAAACAACCTATTAGAAAGTTTACCGAAATTCTTTTTTAAAATGTCTTTGATTTTCTTGGTAAACTCATGTTCCATTTTTACGCTTCTGAGAAATTTAACATTGTCTGTTTTTTGTCTTTAACAAGTTCAAACGACCGCGGGGCCTTTTCTAAAGGTTGTCCATTGTAATCTGAGGCCATTTGAAGCCTTCGCAATCCTATCTTTATGTATTCTTCCTGTATTTCTATTCCAATGGATTTTCTCTTGAGTTGATTAGCGACATATGAGGTTGTAAATGACCCTGAGAAAGGATCAAGTACGATATCCCCTTCGTTACTGCTGGCGTTAATAATTCTTTCTAATAACGCTACTGGTTTTTGTGTGGGATGATTTTCATATTCGTTCATACGATACCTTACCCTTGGAATTTCCCATACATTGCCAGGAACTTTTTCAGAGTTATATACCGTTGGTGTAGGCTTTCTATAGTCAATTAGTTTTCTTACTGCTCCTGTTCTCGCTTCCACAAGAATATCTTTTGAATTAAACGTGTAGTTATTTTTATCTTTAACACAAAAGAGGATGGGTTCGTATAAAGACCCGTAGTATCTTTTGGCTTGAACGCCTGAGCTATCATAATACCATACAATTCGTGAAAGAATTGCCAGACGTTTTCGCAGGTAAATATCGAAATATGGCATATTTTGAGTTGATGTCATTACGTAAAAGCTACCACATGATTTGAGTTTTTTTATACACAAATCAAGCCATTGATAACTCCACTGAAGATAGCTCTCATCTGATTCCCATTTGTCCTTTGTGCCATTAAAATCTTTACCAATGTTATATGGCGGATCAGCAAAGATTAAATCAATAGAGTTGTCTTGTATTTCGTCGGAAAGTACCTCAATTGCGTCTCCCCATATTATTGTGTGCCCACCTTTTTTGAATGTTTTCATTTCTGTATGCATTTTCTACCTATTATACATAGAAGCTATCGTAAAAAAACCACTTCTTTACTGTCAAATACCGGGCCGTCTTCGCAGCATAGCTTATAAACAGTTTCTTGTGCGCCTTCAACTCTACATTTTACAGCGCAGCTTTGGCAGATGCCGATTCCACAGGCCATTCGCCGCTCCATACTTATCTGGCAATCCATATTTTTTTCTTTTGCAATCTCTGCAACCTTTGCCAGCATCGGCTCTGGTCCACAGGCGTAGATAATCGCCCGCTCGCGAGGCGGATTTGACTTGTCGAGCCATTGTTTGAAACAATCGGTAACCATCCCTTCAAATCCGGCTGAGCCGTCATCCGTTGCCACTTGTGATTTCACGCCATATTTTGCAAACTCCATTAAAGAAAACCCCAGCTGTTGCGAAATATTGTCCAGCCGACCCTCAAATGGTAAATCATTAGCTGTCTTGGCACCCGCAAATACAACAACTTCGATATCAGGATAATCGGCTGTAAACACCTTCGCCAGATGTTGCAGTGGCGGGGCACCCATCCCTCCGCAAATTAGAAGTGCCCTTTTCTTGCCCTCCGGTACCCGGAAACCATTACCTAAAGGCCCAATTATGCTTACTGAATTGCCTGCGGCCAAAGTTGTCATTCGCAAACTGGCAGGGCCGACAACACGATAAAGAACCTCAGCAAAAGTTTTATTCTTATCAGCATTAACATCCACAAAAGCAAAAGGTCTTCGCAGCAATATGTTTCGCTGGCACACATCGACCAAATCTTCAGGTATTCTTTCTTTCGGCGGCAGGGCGGTTCCGGAGAGGTCAAATTCAGCAAACTGTCCCGGCCGAAAATTTGCAAACGCCTTTGCACCATCCCCTGTGAATTCCAGGCCGAGCCGATAGAATCGCAGGCCAATCTGCTTATTCGCGCGGACTGTTGCGCAGAACAGCCCTTTATCTGATAATGTTTTTTTCTCTGACATAAATATTTTATTACAGCGATGGTCTTGCCGACAAAGACTCGGCACGCTTAAAGTAAACCTTCGAAAACCTTAACGCCATCCACCACTTTGCAGATGTGAACGGCGTATTTATCTGCAAACTCGGGGCATTTGCGAGGATAGTTTGCATCGACAGCTTGTTTGAGCTCTTCGACACTTTCAGCCCGCACTAATGCGCCTGATGCCCCTTTGTCACCACCGCCCAACATCCGTTCTCCCAATACACCCGGCACCGTCCGGGCGATATCGCACATCGCCTCCAGCTCCGGCCCTGATATCTTATAGTCATCCCGCAGTCCGAGTCCGTCTTCTCTGAATATCTCACCGACGGTTTCGATGTTGCCGGCCTTCCAGGCATCGAGCATCTTATAAAACCGCTTTTGCGCACCGAAAATATATTTCAGCCGGTCGCACAAATCAGGGTATTTCTTACCAAACTCAGCCATAATCTTTTTGCAGGTTTTTTCATCCTTGATGTCCGCAAGGCAGGATATTTTGTAATTTGATTTCTGTAATATCGAAACCAGTTCTTCGCACTCAGCTCTTCGGATTTTATAGGTGGATTTTTCAAGGCCTGGCCGGACCGTGCCGGTGTCGAGCACTACTATACGAAAATCGGTTGCGCCGGCACCGAGCTGGACGTAATCTATGGTTCTCTTTGCCGGATTGTAGTACGTCCCCATCCCCTCGCGTCCGAACAAAATCATAATCTGGTCGAGCTTGCCGCACGGTGAGCCGATATAATCGTTCTCTACCGCCTGCGCAAGGTCAACAAGTTTCATCTTATCTTCAATTTCAATCTTGTTCGCATCCAGAAGCGACAATATCAGATTCAAACTCAAAGAAGCCGAACGGCTCATCCCTCCGCCGGGGATATTGCCATATATGATTCCGTTGATACCCTGTGTGAGCTTAATGCCTTCTCGTTCCAGGATATAATCGACTCCGTAAGGAAAACGTCCCCAGGTTTCGGCTATAGCTGCTGACTTCGGCTCAGGGACATCGCCGAGTTTGAACTCGATAACTCCGTCATCTGGAAAGTTACCGCTATATAGCTTAACTGTATTGGTTCCATTCGGCTTATAGGCCAGCCAGATAAATCTGTCAGTTCCCACGCCGAATAGCTCCGTGCCGTTATAGTCGCCATGCTCGACACCGAGGCAAAATCTGCTGGACGTTCGTCGAATTTTGCCGCCGGCCACGTCTATTTTTTTCTCTTTCGCCAGTTGTTTCAGCGCATCGAACGCCTGCCGTTCGGCTCCGAGCTCACGGCCGAGGGGCTGGTCGTTAGCTACATTCACAATTATACTCCTTACTTTGCAAGTCCAATCGGGCTGAACAACACGTACAGAGTCAGTGTTATAATCACGACTATAACACCGGCTACCATAGCCCCGCGGGAAGATTGAAGGTCCAGACTCGTTTGCTGCTTGAACTCAATCGGTTCTGGCAGGGGCTTGACCACCCTGATAATGGCCATGACCAGAAGACACAGCCCGAAACAAATCGCCATACGGTTAAGGAACTGAATCTCCGGGCCGATTTTGTACCGCCCGAGCAGGTACATGCCGCCATAGGAAACAATGTTGGTCAGCAGCCCGATTACACCGGCAATCGGTGGTGCCTTTCGCACAATCAGGCCGAACACAAACACCGCCAAAATACCCGGCGATATCAGACCCTGGCTTTCCTGGATGATGGTGAAGATACTGTTACTTATCTTGGGATTGCCCAACTTTGGTGCCAGCATTACAGCGATGACCGAGAACGCTACAACACATACGCGCCCGAGAAATACCATAGTCTTCTGTCCCGCTTCCGGTGAGATGTACTTCTTGAAAATATCCATAGTGAAAATCGTGGAAGCCGCGTTCAGCATCGCCGCCAGCGAACTGACAATTGCTCCCAGCAGCGCCGCCAGAACAAAGCCCACCAGGCCCGTCCTCTGAGGCAGAACACTGCTCAACAGTTGCCCCAGGGCCGTGTCATATTTATAGGCGATAAATTTTTCGCTTGTGACATTGACCTTAGCCGCTGCGGCTGCATCCATCACAGATTTATTATATTCCTGCAATTCCGCCGCCAGCGCCGGAAATGCTGCCTTCCATGACTTATCATCCGATTCAAATACCGTGTACTGCTGTACCTGAAGCTCATCGAGCTTCGCCTGCGTTATAGGAAGGGCAAACGGGTTCCTGACTTTAACGGCCTTCAGAACCGCATCATCCGGATACACGGCAATCATGAATTTGTCTCTCGGCTGGTTCGCAACGGCCTCTTCACTCGGTGTCTGCACAATCTCGACCAATTGAGTGTTCTTGTTGGCCATCATATACTTGGCGATTACAGGGGCATTGTCGTTGACTGATTGGTCCTGCATATCCTTTGCGAAGAGATTAAAAGCTATGATACCTGGAATCACTACAACAAACGGAATCAGCAGCTTCATAAATGCCGAGAACACGATACCCTTTTGTCCTTCGGCCACCGACTTCGACGCCAGCGTTCGCTGTGTGATGTACTGATTCAAACCCCAGTAATAGAAATTCGGAATCCACAGGCCGAGAAGAAGTGCAGTCCACGGCAATATCTTATCATCCTTTGGCAGGAACATGTTCATTCGCACCTTGTTCAGTTCCCAGAAACGGTCGATTGCTCCGCTGTCCTGGGCGAAGGTTTTCAATCCCACCGCTCCGGTACTGACGTTATCCACGAAGGCAAGCTCATCCGTTGTTGCGCCGAGCTTTTTGAATGCGAAGACCATCACAATCGCTCCGCCGAGAATCAGGGCGCTTCCCTGTATCAAATCGGCCCACGCACACGCTTTCAGTCCGCCGGCAGTTACGTACACCATCGCGATAAGGCCGATTACCAGCGCAGCACTCGCTATCGACACATCGTATCCCATCTTGCCTGCCATCGTATTGACCGTCAGAGCACCGGAATATGTTACCGAGCCCAGCAGCAGCATGTAGATAAACAATGTCGCCACCGCCATGATTGTCCTGGCAGTTCCGTTGTAGCGGTATTCGAGAAACTCCGGCATCGTGAAGATGCCCGCCCGCAGAAAATAGGGCAGAAAAAAGAACGCCACCACAACAAGGGTTATCGCCGCCATCCATTCATAGCTGGCTATTGCGAGTCCCACGTGACTGGCGGCATTGCCGCTCATGCCAACCAATTGTTCTGAAGAGATGTTGGCGGCAATCAGTGAGAACCCAATCAGCCACCATTTCAGACCACGGCCGGCCAGGAAGTAATCTTCGCTGGTTTTCTCGTGCCGGCTCTTCAGCAGGCCTATGCTGACCACAGCGATGATGAATCCCAAAAACACTACAATGTCAATAGGGTTAAGTTCCATGACCAATCCTTTCCTTAATTTAAGTTTCTAAATTATTCCATTGTCAAGGATAGACCAAATTGCTTGTTATTATAGCCGGTTTTCTTTCGACAGCAATAAAATATAGCTCACAGGGCTTGTTACATCTCCTCTAAGAATCTGTTTGGCTTCTCATAAAGGCATCGCTCAAAGCTTCTATTATGTCTGTTGCAATCAAGCTGACTTGGCCCCTTTTCTCTGCTGCAATATCACCAGCTAAGCCGTGTATATAAACGCCTAAGACCGCTGCATCGAAGTTGCTCAGGCCCTGACCCATAAGTGCCGTTATGACTCCTGTCAAAACGTCACCTGAGCCGGCTGTTGCCATTCCGGGATTACCGGTCTTATTGATATAAACCTTTTCACCACCTGCCCTGAGCGAAGTCGAAGGGTCGCTAACGACCGTTCCTGCCCCTTTTAAGGCGACGATTGTTTTTGTCTGCTGTGCCAATTGTATTGCCTGCTGCTGACGCTCAGATGGCAGTTCTTCTCTGAATAGCCCCCGCCATAATCTTTTCATCTCTCCCGGATGTGGTGTCAAAATCATTTCTGCTTTTAGTTTCTCAGGCCAGTCTTTTATATCTGCAAGGTTATTCAGGCCGTCGGCATCTATAATCAGCCGGAGTTGTTCCTGCTCGAGAAGGATATCAAGTATCACCTTGAGTGCGCCGCTGTTACCAATACCCGGCCCGAAGGCCACAGCATCATTTTCACCAGCGGCATCGAGAATTATGTTGATTGCCTTTGCAGATATTCTGCCGGCATCATCTTCCGGCAGGGCGATGGTGGTAAAGGATGGCTCGATTGAAGCAACTATAGGCAGTACACTTTTAGGCGTTGCCACTCGCACAAGGCCGGCGCCGGCCCGTAAGGCCGCTCGGCCGGCTAAAGCCGCAGCGCCGCTCATTCCAATACTGCCGGCGATAATACACACCTTGCCAAAATCGCCCTTATGGGCATCAACCGCTCTCGGCTTTAGTTTCGGGATGTTTTCTACTATCTGCATACAAACTCGTTTCGAGCGGTATATTACAAATAATACAGAATATGGTCAATAAAAGATTTGACAAACGGACAAGAAGGATTTATAATGATGTTTATTCCGCAGGCATCTTATATGGAATTAGATAATACATAGGACTTCATAAATTTAATGAGGATCCTTACAATGGGAAGAATACGTCAAATGATTAAGGTTAATGGACGAGAGTGCTGGACATTATTTGATACAGGTGCACGCAATACATACATTGTTCCCTCAGTGTCTTCACTATTGATAACTTCAAAAATCAAAAAACCATTTCGTACCGCGATAGGCGGAGAGGTTAAAGAAACAACCGAAACAGCACTTTTAGAGGCTGAAATAGAAGGACGACGAATATCCACCCACGCGATGGTTATCGATGAAATTGGAAATGATGAAGAAGGAACTCCCATTGAAATTCTTTTTGGTGCATTAGCGATGCAGCAGTGGGGCATTCGGCTGATTCCTGAACAAGAGAAATTGGATCTGTCACATTATCCAGAAGAATTTGTCGAATTCTAAATCTCGGTATAAATAACTAAAAGCATGGCAAATCATTGGAGCAGATGGTAATTCGCACCGCCGGTGAAGCCCACGTTCGCCAGATAAGAAGGAGAAGAATCATGAACAACAACACAACAACGAACAAAAACAATCCCTTCACGCAAACCGAGGAGTTGCTGAAGTGCATGGAGAAAGGCGGGACTGGTTTACTTCTAGGCATACTTGGTGCCTTGTACAAGTTCCTGCCTCCGATTGGAGCCATCATCATTTTCATTTTTATTGCTGATAAGGGCTTGGTTCAGTGGAGACCGTACGCCTTTTCCGCTCCTCTCTTTGCGGTCTCAATCGGTTCAGCGATGTACAGGCGGAAACTTATTAGGACAATCTGCGGGCAGCTTCTGGGCCCAAAGCTTGATGTCGTTCTACCCGAAATCAGGGCGGGTCTTCTCCATCCGAAACCGGAGTTCAGACTGACAGCATTAAACTCACTGATGTCATTCTTTGATCGTGATATCCAAAAGCGCTTCGAGCCGGAGATACTCACCTGCAACCAGGATAAAGACCTGAAGGTCCGAAAGGCTGCATGCAAACTTGCTCGTGGACTGAGGAAATCCTCAGGAACTACTTGACTATGTGGCGAACCATTGCATTCAGGCGACGTCGCTACCGCGCCCGATGCGTAACGTTAGCAGCTTTGCCAAGGATGTGAGGCAGGGATAATATCGCACCTATCACCGGCAGTCCAAAAATCCGAAGCACGAAATCCTAAATTCGAAACAATCTCAAAGTTCTAAATCCAAATGACCAAAAAATGGTCTGTGCAGACAACGGTTTTGTTTAGAGTATTTGAATTTTAGTTATTCTAAATTTGTTTCGTATTTCGATATTCGGATTTCGGACTTTCTATTTTCCTTCTTCTATTTTTCTATTTATAAGTGTCGCTGTTACCGCCGCGGAGAAACCATTATCGATATTTACCACGGTAACGCCCGCAGCACAACTATTTAACATTGTCAGAAGGGCGGAAAGCCCCTTGAAACTGGAACCATAACCCACGCTGGTCGGCACTGCAATCACAGGACAGCTAACCAGGCCTCCCACTACAGACGCCAATGCCCCTTCCATCCCTGCTATAACAATTACAACGTTTGCCTTTTGCAGTTTTTTAAGATGCCCGAACAATCTGTGAATACCGGCTACTCCGACATCGCAAATCAGCTCTGTTCGTTGCCCCATAATCTCCGCGGTAACTTTCGCCTCTGCTGCAACAGGCAAATCGGAAGTGCCTGCGGTAACTATCGGAAGGGCGGTCTTAGATATGGGCAGTTTCTTCTGCTCAAGGACTATGGCCTTAGCTGTTTCTTCATATCGTGCCTTGGGAAATTTCTTTGTTTTCGCCAGCGCCTTGAAAACTGCCGGCTCGGCCCTTGTAGCAAGGACATTATTACCTTTTGCCGCTAAGCTCTCGAAGATTTTGATTATTTGTTCGGTGGTTTTGCCGGGGCAGTAAATGACTTCCGGAAAACCCTGCCGGATTTGGCGATGGTGGTCTATGTGGGCAAAACCCAAATCTTCAAACGGCAGATGCCGGAGCTTTTCGACTGCCTCATTGACATCGAGCTTGCCGCTTTTGACCTGCTCTAACAGCTTTTTTAGTTGCTCTGCTCGAATATATCACCTCACCTTGGTTTTAGCACCTCTGTGTTAATTCGTGGTTAATTACTCATCTACTGGCATAAAATAGCTTAATTTCTTTTGTTGGGCAATGATTTTCTACTTTCGATTTAGCAGGATTAAGAGCAAAATTTTCTTGCTAAAAAGTGATTTTGGTGTAAAATTCATAAAATTGCATAAGAGTACCGGAGACAGCAGAGGGCAATACATTCTTTGAGGTCATTTTGCGTATTAATTGCGTTTATATTATTCGGCTGGTAAAAAGAGAGGAATTATATGGCAAGCCGAACCATTCGAAACTTGCTGATTATGTGCCTGATTTTAGCTGCCGGGGCATTTTCAGTCTTTTTCCTTCCTAGCTACGGCGGGGCTCTTCGCCCCGACGAGTGTGGTTTTTCAGAGGAACGCCCCCTTAGTCGAGACCTGTTTCCGGCCTTAGACAAGGATACAAGTTCATTAGCCGGGCCGGAGCCGGTCGGCTTTATACGGTCGATACTCGCGAGCATTGTCACTGAGAAAGAGTATTCGCCAATAACTCTCGATTACCCATTCAATAAATCCATTTTCCCATTGGAAATTGTCGCTCCTGCCTTTCTATGGCATGACCCGGAAAAGGGAGCAAACCTGTGGCTGATAGATATAACTTTTAAGAACATCTCATTTCACATATATGCTCTCACTGCAGGAAAACAAGTTGAACCACAGATTGACCCGAAGGCTGTCAGTCCAACCAACGAACACTACCGGCGAAGCGATTGTGAACTTTCTGCAAAGACCTGGACACCTGACGAGCACACATGGAATACCATTAAGCAAAATTGCGTCGAAGCATTTGCGACCGTGACTATCATCGGTTTGCACAGCCCGGTTTCGACGAGCTTAGCCGAGGCGAGCAAGCCGGAGATTCTGTCAAAGGCCAGTATGCAGCTTATGGTCTCAAAGGACCCTGTCGGTGCGCCCATTTTTTACCGTGATGTGCCACTGATGCCGACTGAAACTTCAGAAGGTTTAATACAGCCGATTGCCAAGGAGGCACTACCTTTGATTGTATGGAGGCTTCGCGATATTTCCAAACCTTCCGCACCTGTTGTGCTTGAAGACATGCCCACTTGTGTGAATTGTCATACTTTTTCACGTGACGGCAAGGTGCTCGGTATGGATATGGATGGTCCAACCGGAGACAAAGGAGCTTATGCCATGGCGAAGGTCGAGAAGAACATGGTTATCGCTACCGATAACATCATTACCTGGAGCTCGTATAAATACTCGCCGAAGGGACATATGAATTTTGGCTTGTTCTCACATGTCTCGCCTAACGGTAAACATGTTATCAGCACACTAAATGAATCCACCTTTGTTGCCAACTATCCTGATTTCAGGTTTCTGCAATCCTTTTATCCGACAAGGGGCATCTTCGCAATCTACTATCGTGATACCGGAAAGATGGAGCCGCTGCC
>JAFGPJ010000286.1 GCA_016936275.1 Sedimentisphaerales bacterium | reverse complement strand
TCCTTTGGTAAAGCAAAGGCGGCAGGACTTGTTTGGGCAACCGTCTCGCCATCTACTGATGCTCGGAAAGTGAGTTTGCTGTCCTGGATATATAATCCCAATGCCAGCCAGTCCGAATCGCGTATCGCCTCAACGATCCCGGCGAAAGTAAGTGCCGCTAAAGGACTTTTGCCTGCCTGACTGAGAAGCTGAGAAACCTCGGGAATTTGCATCAGAAGCCTGAAGTCGGAAAAGGCTGTCGCCACGGCATCAGGCTTCGCCTGGCGTTTAGCAGCCTGATAGCTGGATTTCGACGCCAAACTTGCATTTTCTGCTTTCGAGCGAAGTTCAAGGACAGCTTTGAGCCCTTCCGGGCGGTTGGAAAGTATGAACCGTTTGCCGATAATAGCATGAGCTTCTTTGCCGTCGAAAGTCCATGCGGTGACATCCTCGGACTGCGTAGATGCCACCCGGCCGGGCTGGCCCTGTTTCTCGGCTTCGGATCGGGCCATGCTGATAAGCATCTCGTGAAGCCGTTCAAGCATTTGCTCATCTTCGGCGTCGATAATCAGCAAAACCGTATCTTCCGGATAAACGGCGAACGTAACGCCTCCGCCGGTGAGTTTTGCAATGCCGGTTCGCCAGTCCGTGTTTAATGCAGTCTCCATGAACTTGACCACATTGAGGAATTCCTGGAACTGCGGTTTGGATACCTGCTGCTGGTATAACGGTAATGCGGTAATAGCAGCGGTTGCTTTTTCACCGGCAAGAAGTTTGAGCAAAGCTTTCGGCCCGGACAGCTCTAAGCAAATAACCGCATCTTGCGGGATCCATCGGGATGCCGGGGGCAGGGTCTGTCCCGGCGAAACACTCTGCAATACCAATACTGTCAACATTAGGATCAGTGTAGGTCGAAATTTCGCAGACACGATATACCTCCAACGCATATTTTAGTAATTGTTCGTATTTTACGCCAAGTGGGACAATGATACCATCTAAATATTACCAAATTGTTACGGTTTTGTCTTTTGTGTTATTTTTCCTGATTATTTCTATTTTCCCTTTTCTTCACACTCACACAACGTTAAAGGCTGCGGTTCCGGTGATAGGTCAATCTGTTTCTCATGGCGACAATTTGTCACAAATCGCGCCAATAGAAGCACATGCTCGCTAGTATTACAGCCGTTGTGGTCGGCAGCCCGTATCCCAAAGTCATAGTTCTGCTGCATGCCGAGCGCGCCGGGTCAGATGATGGACGCATATACACCATCTATGTCGTATGCGAGGACGCTTTGGGCAACAGCGCAGAGGCAAGCTTGGACGTTACTGTGCCGCACGACAATGGCAAGGGAAAAAAGAAGTAAACCAAGACCTCCACGAGAAAGATTTTAAAGCTGTGAGTATCTGCTTGCAGCCCTTTTTCACTGTCTCTTACGTCCTGGGAAGCACGTCGTATACGTCAAGCATCGTACTCTGCAAACCGTTTATGGTCCGGAAAATCATGTTTTTAAGAAAACATTTCAGTTTTCACTATGTTTATGGGACTTATGTATTCGTAAGCTTGGATGATATTGAATTTAGATATATTTGCTCCTTTATTCAACGAGGCTCGCTGACATAGATAAAGCAGGAACGAACAGAAAAGCTCAACTACATGAGAATTTGCTTGCCTTCCTGATAGACACGCTTAGAATTGTGCTATTGGACATTATCAATAGTGAACAAATTGGAATCCGAACTGCACAAATGCTGAAGACAAATGTTGACCTTGTTACACACATAGGCAAATAATCCATTTTCACGTTATTTAAGTCCAAAGTTTATCAATAAAGGATTAATAGAATGAGAGTACTTAATGAATTCCCGCTGTTTTGTTTAATTTTAATATGGTCGATTTTTTGTCCTTTTAGTGCAGTAGCCGATGTACATCCTCACGGCGGTATGATGCGCTATCCGGATGTCAGCTCGACCCATATCGTGTTTGTATATGCGGACGATATCTGGGTGGTGCCGCGATCCGGTGGAATGGCCTCGCCGCTGGCAAGTCCTCCCGGTGGAGAAGCGTTCCCACGATTCAGTCCGGATGGACGGACAATTGCATTCTGCGGTAACTACGACGGCAACCTCGATATCTACACCATACCTATTGACGGAGGAATCCCGCAGCGGGTGACTTATCATTCCAGCGGTGAGCGTCTGTGCGACTGGTCTTTCGATAACCGGCTCCTGTTCGCAATGAGCGGCCTGGGAGGACTGGGCAGGCAGGCCCAGTTGTTTACCGTTCAGCAAGCCGGTAGTCTGCCGGAACGGTTGCCGGTGCCTTATGGCGGTTACGGGGTCATCTCGCCAGACGGTCAGTGGCTCGCTTATACGCCGCGTAATCGCGATTTCAGGACATGGAAACGTTATCGTGGCGGATGGGCTTCGGAAATCTGGCTTTTCCACTTAACTAATCACACTTCGAAAAAGATCACTGATTGGGAAGGTACCGATACCATTCCCATGTGGCAGGGCAAAAAAATCTATTACCTTTCAGACGCAGGACCGAACCATCGTCTAAATATTTGGTGCTATAATTTAGAGACGAACGAAAGAAAACAGGTAACAAATTTTAAAGATTACGATGTAAAATGGCCTTCCAACGGTCCCGGCCCGAACGGCGAGGGTGAAATTATCTTTGAATACAATGCCAAACTCTACCTTTTGAATCTTGCCGGTGAACAATCAGTACCGGTGAATATATCGATTCCCGGCGCTCGTCCGAAGCTCCGCCCAATTCGCAAGGACGTCAGTGAGCGACTTTCGGACTGGTATCTCTCTCCTAATGCCAAACGCGTGCTGGTTCAAAGCCGCGGTGATATTTGGTCGCTGCCCGCCAAGAACGGTACTCCCCGAAACCTCACACGTACGAGCGGTTTCGCCGAACGCGAGCCTTCATGGAGTCCGGATGGAAAATGGATTACATATTTCTCGGATGAATCCGGCGAAAATGAACTTGTTATCCTGCCCGCAGACGGCTCAGGCAAACCGGAAACAGTCACTTCAATGGGTCCCGGTTATCGTTACCAGCCTATATGGTCACCTGACTCAAAGTGGATGGTATTTACCGATCACGAAAGCAAATTTTACATATTCGACGTCGAGCAGCACCAAGTCCGCTACTTCGACCGTATCAACATAACAGGATGGAATTGGGGCGTTAGTATGCAATTTAGTTGGTCGTCCGATTCCCAATGGCTGGCTTATAACAAGCCCAACTTGGACAATATGAACGTTGTAATGCTTTACAATGTCCAGAAGAATGAGTCCCACCAGGTCACCAGCGGCATGTTCATGGATTATCTTCCGACATTCGATCGCAAGGGAAACTTCTTGTACTTCTTCAGTGAGTGTGAAATCTCGCGCCCCAAGTACGCAGACTCAGGACTGACCTTTATCTATGACGATACCTCCGTACTGCACGCTATCCCTCTGCGACCAGATGTTCCCAATCCCCTAAAAGCCAAGAGCGATGAAGAAGAACCAAAGAAGGAAGCCGAAGATGAGGAGGGTAAAGACGACAAAGACAAAGATAAAGACAAGAAGAACGAGGAAGAAAAGGGCAAGAGCGATGAAGAATCTTGTGATAAAGATCCTAACGACACAGACGGCAAACAACCCGAACAGAAAGACAAGGATGGTAGCGAAAAGAAGGACGAAGAAAAGCCCAAACCCGTTGAAATCAACCTGGAAAACATGGAGGCACGGGCTTATCGCCTGCCCGTCAAGCGCGGCGGATTCGGCTACCTTGCTGTCAACAACGAGAACCATATAATTTACCTCAGACGCGGAGAAGAGTCTGAGCTGCAATTGTTCGATCCCAACAGTGAAAAACGTGAGGAGAAAACGATTCTCAAGAAAGTAAATTTCGTGCAGATGACGCCGGACGGCAAGAAGCTGCTTGTCCGTAGTGAGGGTAAGACCGGCATCATCGATGCCAAACCCGATCAAAAGCTGGAGGATCTTGTCGTAACCAAACCGGTGGACGTAACGATTCAGCCGCGAGACGAGTGGCGGCAAATCTTTGTTGACGCATGGCGTTTTATGCGCGATTATTTCTATGATCCTCACATGCACAAGGTGGACTGGCCAGCGATACGTAAACAATATGAGGCCATGCTGGATGATTGTGTATCACGGCGTGATGTCGGTTATGTCATATCGGAAATGATAAGCGAAGTCAATGCCGGCCATACATATTACGGCGGCGGCGATGTGGATACCGGTCCCTCGGAGTCAATCGGCTATCTCGGAGTGGATTTCGAGCTCGACCAGGGATACTATCGCATTAACAAAATATACGAAGGCGGCCCATGGGACACCGACGCTCGTTCAGTGCTGGCTGATTTGGATCCGAATGAAATGCAGCAGTGTAAATATCTCTTCAAAGTTAACGGGATTCCTGTAGATGCATCCAGGGCGCCATGGGCGGCTTTCGAAGGTCTGGCCGGACAAACCGTAACATTAACCGTAGGCGCCGTTCCAGATCCCGACAAGGCTGTCAAAGTCGTAGTGAAGCTGTCTGGGTCCGAATACGATCTGCGTTATCGTCACTGGGTCGAGAGTAATCGCCGCTATGTCGAACAGAAATCCGGAGGCAAAGTCGGCTATATTTATGTGCCGGACACCGGCGGCCGCGGACAAAGCGAGCTTTTCCGTCAATTTTACGGCCAGATGAACAAAGACGCACTAATCATAGATGAGCGATGGAACGGTGGCGGGAATATAGCCGACCGGTTTATCGAGCTTCTAAACCGCCCGATATATCTGCATCTGTTTGAGCGTTACGAAAACGACTGGCGTGTTCCGACT
>JAFGPJ010000285.1 GCA_016936275.1 Sedimentisphaerales bacterium | reverse complement strand
GACGTGCTGGTCTCTACGGTTGTCGTTGAGGTCGGCGTCGATGTCCCAAACGCGACAATTATGGTGATAGAAAGTGCCGACCGATTCGGTTTAGCTCAGCTCCACCAGCTCAGAGGGCGTATCGGTCGGTCGGACGCAAAATCGTATTGCTTTTTGTTCGCTGAGACCGATAATGAAACAGCACAGGACCGGCTTGAAATCATGACCCGAAGCAACGACGGCTTTGAAATAGCCGAGCATGATTTACGGCTGCGCGGTCCCGGCGAGATGTTCAGCACAAGGCAGCACGGCCTGCCCGATTTGAAAATCGCGAACATCGTGGACGATTTCGATCTGCTTATGATGGCACGGAAGAATGCGTTCGAAATGGTTTCGAAAGATCCGATGTTGGGGCAGGCTGAGCATAAAAATATTCGCAGGGCCTTGCTGGCGAAGTTCGGCGATGCGATAGGTCTGGTGGACGTTGGTTGAGGGATTTTAACGTTTTCGATTTGCGATTTTCAGTTTCTGACTTACAATAATCGACTGGAAATTGATTTATGCAGATAATTTATAAAAACAAGCTGCTGGAAAGGGTTTTAATCGCTGCTAATGTTCTGACGGCGGTGGTGGTTGTGGCGTCTTTCGTTTTGTTGTTCGGTTTCCAAGAGCCTATGTTGCAGGCCTGGATTTTATACACAGTTCAGGTGATTTTGCTCTGTATATTTGTTGCCGAGAAGGTCATCAGGATGTTTAATGCCGTCTCTAAGTCCGAATTCTGGCGGGCAAACTTGTTAGAAATACCACTTCTGCTTATACTTGGTTTCACCGTTGTTGGGGCCGGGCGCTGGTTCGCCCCAACACAAGCTGAATCGACGGAAGTTCGGCATTTCGCAGTTGGTCTTTATCTTGTCGTCCAGGTTATCGCGAAACTATGCAGGACCAGCGTCAATATGGCGGCGTCCGGCAAGAATCCGACACGGGCTTTGGTTGCGAGTTTTTTAGTATTGATATTTTCCGGAGCGGGGCTGCTTATGCTGCCGGCTGCGTCTGCCGAGGGCAATGAAAGCCTGAGTTTTATAGATGCCCTGTTCACCGCCACCAGCGGGACATGTGTCACGGGATTGATTGTCAAAGATACAGGCCGGGATTTCAGTATGATGGGGCAAATGGTTATTCTGGTACTGATTCAGCTTGGCGGCCTGGGGATTGTAGTATTCGGTGCGGTCTTTGCGCTGCTTTTAGGCCAGGCGTTCAGTCTCCGCGAGTCAGTGGCCATGCAGGATTTACTTAGCACCAGAACGGTCAGCCGAATCAGCAATATGATAGCTTTTATCTTTGTCACCACCATTCTGGTCGAGGCGGTCGGTGCTTTGAGTCTTCTGAGCATGTGGACCGGCGAGGTTCATAACAAGTGGTTTTGCAGTATTTTTCATGCCGTCAGCGCTTTTTGTAATGCCGGCTTTAGCTTATTCAGTAATAGCTTTGTCGATTATAACCGATGCTGGCAGGTATTTTTAGTGTTCTGTCCGCTCATTGTCCTTGGAGGGCTTGGCTTTAGTGTACTCTATGATCTTGTAAATATCGCTGCTGACAGGATTAAAAGATTCTTTAAAAAACGGTTCTACAAACAATACAGGCTATCGATGGAAGCACCGAAACGAATGCGACTTCAGACCAAGATTGTTCTTAGCGTAAGTGCCATTTTGATTTTGTTAGGAACCTGTGCAATCCTTTTGTTTGAGCGTTACGCCGCTGGTGCCGGCAGTCGAGTCGATAACACCATTACCAATGCCTTGTTTCAGTCGATTACAGCAAGGACGGCGGGTTTCAATACAGTCGATATTGCAGCGATGTCGCCGTCCAGCAAATTTATTTTGATTCTCCTTATGTTCGTAGGAGGCTCACCTGGTTCGACTGCTGGCGGAATCAAGACGGTCACGCTGGCGGTCATAATCATGACTGCTATTGCGGCTTTGAGAAAGCGTCGGGAAGTCGAGCTATTTAGACGCTCAGTTCGAGTCGTTGTCGTCGGCAGAGCGGTTACGGTGACGTTACTTTTTGTTGCTGTTCTTTTTAGCGGCACCCTGGCACTGAGTATTACGGAGAATTCAAGCTGCTTTACAATGTTGGAAATTATATTCGAGGCGGCTTCTGCTCTTGGGACAGTTGGCTTGACGACAGGAATCACATCTCTTTTGACAACAGGTGGAAAATTGATTATTATTGCGATGATGCTGATTGGCCGGCTTGGGCCATTGACACTTTTGGCGGCGCTGACCTTTAACCTAAAGCCGGTCCGATACAATTACCCGCAAGAGGCGGTTATTGTAGGATAAAAGTTTTACGGATTCGTAGTTGGTTGTTCATCGATAATAATCAACGGATGCGATATTAGGAACGAGTTATGAGACGGTTTGCAGTAATAGGATTGGGACGATTCGGCCAGAAACTGGCAATTGCGCTGGCTATGAGCGGTGCCGAGGTGATTGCTATCGACAAAAACCGTGAAGAGATTGAGCTGATTACAGACCAGGTCAGTCATGCCGTCAGGCTCGATAGCACTGATGAAGCGGCTCTTAAGTCCCAAGGTGTTGATAAAGTAGATGTTGCGATTATCGGGATCGGGCAGGGGGGCGGTGGTTTTGAGTCGGCTATTCTGACGGTTGTGAATCTCCGCCAGATGGGCGTTAAGCAAATTTATGCCCGGGCCGAAAACCTGATTGCCGGCGAAGTCTTTTCCAAGGTGGGGGCAACTGAGGTTATCTACCCCGAAATAGAATCGGCCGAACGATGGGCTTATAAGCTGATTGCTCCGCAAATCGGCGAAAAGATAGATTTTGCTGAAGGTTATAGCTTGGCCCGGATAAAGGCTCCGGTCAGTTTCAACGGCAAGACAGTTATGGATTTACAGCTCCGGCAAAAATACAATGTCAATCTGGTCTTAATCAAGCGCGGTGAAAACAGCAAACAAACAAAAGCCGAGAAGGGCAAGATTATCAATGTACCGATGCCCGGCACAGTGGTTTATGAGGGTGATATTCTAATGGTCGCCGGCTCCGATGCCGACCTCGCAAAACTGCCGCAAGAATAGAAATTGAGGAGCCGAAATTGGGAAATTCGTATCCTGTGTGCTATATTCTACATTCTGCTTTTTTCATTTCACTGGATACCCTGATATTCCAGAATTTGCAGATCATCTTGAACAAGTCCCAGTCTTCGCTGATGTTGTAGAATGATTTGAGGAATGTTGCGTCTTCGTCCGGTAAGTTTTGAAAGCGAAGGTAGAATTCCTCTTCGGTCTTCGGTGTTCCCTCGAACCATTTTAATGTGGCCCAGGAGCGCCTGTGCCGTTCAAATTGGGGTTGTTCGATCTGGGTTTCAAATTTCGTTTTATCCGCTGTGTCTGTTTTATGATGTGTTTTCATTGGTTTGCCCGTTTCCGTCCTCATACAGCTTTCCATTTCCTTACAATAAATCCTCCTGAGGTTTTATTGCTAAAAGCGGCCGCTTTTGCAGTCACCTTTAACGACCTGTGACACAATGGACATCGGCAAGTACCGGGCATCACTTTAGCATAATCGGCAACAGTCGCAGCCAAGTTGTGAATGATAGGGGGTTTGTTCTTGACACATGTCAGATTTTTCGATATTCTCTAAGTGCATTTAGCAGGTTTTGCATATCTTGAGGCAGGGGAGCTTCGAATTTTACCGTCTTTTCAGTTGCCGGGTGTTTGAATTCGAGGCTGAAGGCGTGGAGCGCAACTCTATTTATAATAAGTTCTTGCACCGCTGGTTCGGTATCAGCCAACTGCCAGGGATAAATGAGTTTGCCCCCATACATATCATCGGCGACAATAGGGTGTTTTATATATGACAGGTGAACGCGGATCTGGTGTGTCCTGCCGGTCTTTGGAGTAAGCTTCAGCAGAGAAAAGCCGCGAAAAGATTCGAGTATTTCGTAGTACGTCACGGCTTCTTTTCCCGTTTCGGGACGAATAGCGTATTTTTCCCTGATTTTCGGGTGAACGCCCAAAGGGACGTTAATGCGGTCGGCGGTCAGATCAGGTATGCCGTGGACGATTGCCAGGTATGTTTTGTTTACCTGACGGTTTTCGAATTGTTTGGCGATCTTCCACTGGACGGCGTCGTTTTTTGCTATTACCATAACGCCGGTTGTGTTCTTATCAAGTCGATGAACGATGCCGGGACGAAATTCACCCAGGCCGGTTGAAAGCTCGTCTGAATGGAACGCCAGGGCATTTACGAGAGTTCCGTGCGTGTTGCCGCGTGCCGGGTGCACTATCATATCGGGCTGCTTGTTGAGTATTATCAGTTCTTTGTCTTCGTAAATTATGTCCAGCGGGATATCTTCGGGCAGAATATTTTTACCCGGTGGTTCAGGTGGAGTAAAATCGACAATATCGCCCGGGCTGAGTTTTTGGCTTTGCTTGGCGATTTTACCATTAACCTTTACGGCTCCCTGCCTGATTGCATTCTGGATGAAGCTGCGGCTCAGGTTACCGAACCGGCCGTGGAGATATTTATCGAGCCTGCGTTCTCTGATCGCGTGGCCAACGTGAAGCTGTTCGGTCACATTTGCGGATCCGGTTTTATCTTCTGAGGTCGGATTTTGTGAATCATTTGCCGGACACATTAGCATCGACGGGAGGATTAACCTCATCCGTTTCTTTAAATTCGGGGAGCATATCGAACTCAAGGGGTCGATTTATATTGAAGGGTGGGATAATATTCGGCAGTTGATCGGTACCTGTTGGTGTCGTCTGCACCGTGGGAGTCGGAGGTTTTGGTGCAGGCTGAAAGGCAATCTTTTGCTGAAAGTCGGTCATTATTTCGAGGCGGCGTTTTGCTTTGATTTTTGCTAGGGTGTTCTCGAAATCGTGATTTCCAGCGATATCCTGATAAATCGCCTTCGCCTGCTCGAAATTGCCGAGTTCTTCCTCGCAAAGCCCCATGCCGAATTTAGCCGTAGCGGCCAATGATGGATTCGCCGGGCATTTCTCGAGTGCTTCGGCGTAACTGGCTTTTGCCAGATTGGTCTGGGTAATTAAATACTGATCTTCGACATTTCCATAGTGCAGTTCCGCTCGCAGGGCTTCTGCTCTTTTAATAAGTGCCAGAGCTGCCATTTGCTTGTGCTTGGTCCTTTGGGCGAAGTTCTGGAGGGTGTTTGCCGGCTGGAGAAGCACAAACGACCAGTCCCTTCCCTGGGACTGCTGGCCCTGAAGGATTTGCATTTTGCCGCTTGATAACTGATTGATCAGAGCCGTAAATTCGGTTTGTTCTCGCGCCAGCAGTATATTCTTGCTGTAAAGCCTCCAGCCGTATATGGCCGCAGCGGCAACAACTGCCGCTGCCACGATAACTATCGTTATGAGATTCTTCTTTGTCCATTCTGGCAGTTGGCCTAGCCAGTCGGCTAATTCATTCGTCTTTAATTCATGCCGATGGTCGGATTTCATGTTGTTCTCCGTTATTCTGTATTTTTCTGCACAAATCGTATTGGACGAAAGTTTAACTCAAGATCAATCACGCAATACGAACGACAAACACCGGGCGCATTGTAGCAGGATTTGTTTTATCTTGCAATAGCCATCTTTTGCGATTAGAATTTTCATCGGCAAAGAATCGAAAGGACGTCAATGCTCGAATTAAGGCAGAACTTTATACTTTTTTATTTTTGTATAGTCATGGTTTTGGCGGGGGCGGTATATGCGGCCGGCCAGCCCAAAGTGGCGCCGGCCATCCCTACCGGGGGATTAGAAGACATTTGGGATTCTGACAGGTATATCGGCCTGGATGAAATTAAGCCGGGGATGGAGGCTTACTGCCTGACGGAGTACGGCGTTGCCGGGATTGAAAAGTTTAGCATGGAAGTTGTGGATGTTGTGCGTAACATAAATCCCAGCTCCAGCCCCGGCAGTAAAGATGCGATTCTGGTCAAGGGTACCGACGAACGCTTTATGCACACCGGCCCGGTTGCCGGATGCAGCGGCTCACCAGTCTATATTGACGGTCGATTGGCCGGGGCACTGGCTTTCACGTGGACCTACGCCAAAGACCCGCTCTACGGAGCGACACCCATTGCCGAGATGCTCGCAGTTGGCCGGGGAGACCAGGCCGATATTTCCACCCAACAGGCCGGCCGGGTGGATCTTGGTATTGATTTTACCGCTCCCATTGATTTTGCCGAGGTTGAAAGACAGTTATCCAGTTCCGGTTTCAAAATCGCAAATCGCAAATCGCAAATCTTAAATCATCTGCCCTGTCCTTTAGTTACTTCGGGCCTGCCTGCCGAGGTTTGTGATCAATTAGGCCCAATCGTTGAGCCTTTTGGGCTCATGGTTGTTGCCGGGGGGGCTTCGGCTTCTCCGCAGAACGCAGCGCTCAGCACGCAGCACGAATTGGCGCCCGGGGCAGCTCTTGCGGTACCGATGGTTTCGGGCGATATTTCGATGAGCACATCCGGGACCGTTACGGAAGTTGTTGGCGATAAGATCTATGCCTTCGGGCACTTCTTGCTTGGCTATGGGAAGGTGAATTTGCCGATGGCCGAGGCGAAAATACACACCGTTGTCTCGAACGTGGCCAGTTCATTTAAGCTGACCAGTGTGGCCGAGACGGTTGGTGCTGTGACGACCGATGAGGCGGCCGGTATAATCGGACAGCTTGGACTCCAGGCAAAGACAATCAAGCTGACAATACGAGTAGATCGCTATAATGATACTGAAAAACGCCAGTACAACTGCCGGCTCGTGAGCAATAGGTTACTCACGCCGTTTTATCTTCGTATGGTCATAGCAGGGGCGGCGTTTCAGCTCGGCGATTTGCCGGCCGAGCATATGATTGAGTACAAAGTCAATATTAGTAACAATAATGCTGAATCGATAAATTTCGAGAACATTTCCAGCGGTATGGGCCTGAACGAGGTTGTGACCGAATGCTACAGCACTATCGGGCTTCTTATGAACAATCCGTACGGAGTAGTTGATGTCGAATCGATAGATATCGACATGCATATTATACCCAGAAGCGTCGTGGCGCATATCTGGTCGGTCGATTTTTCCGATTCGAAGGTCAGGGCCGGCCAGAGCATCGAGATAAACGCTGTGCTGGAATCCGTCCTGGCGGGAAAGAAGCAGTATAAGTGGGACCTTGAAATACCGGAAGATCTTGTGCCGGGACAGTACGAGCTGACCATATGCGGCCAGCGTGATTATGAGCAGTTCCTTGTTAAAGCGGTTCCTCACAGGTTTGTCGCCCAAAACCTGCCGGGCCTGATTGAGGCGTTAAATAATTCCCTGCGAATCGACAGGAATAAATTATACTGCCTGTTGGCTTTGCCTTCGGGCGGAGTCACAATTGAAACATCCGAGTTGCCCGACCTGCCGGCGACCAGGGCGTTGCTCATGCAGGATGCGAAAAGGGCACTGAGAATCCGGCCGTATTCACACTGGCTCGAAAAAAACCTTAAAACAAACGCAGTTGTTATCGATAAAAAAGTCTTACAAATAACAGTTGAAAAATAAATAGGCAACAATCGTTGCTTTTCTATTTTTGGAGTAGCTATGAGAATTTTATTACAGAATTCAGAGGTCAGAAGTCAGAATATAGAACCTCGTTCTGCGTGCCGAGTTCTGCGTGCTGCGTCGCAGAACGCAGAACGCCGAACGCCGAACGAGTACGGACGCCTTGCGGTGCTATCTTCTGTTTTTTGTCTTCTGATTTTGAGTTCAGCTTGTTTTGCGGTCAGCAGCAAGGTAACTCGTCATGCCAGCAGTGCGGATTTATTGAAGGGCCGAATTGAAAAAGTTGTGATTGGCTCGCGCGGGACGATTCAACTTGGCCGGGCGGCCGAACCGTTGATTAAAGACTTCAAAGGTTTCGATGATGTCTCCCTGAACCGCACCTGGTACAGGGTCTGGTCGATCAATAGTATCATTGTTAGCGGGGGAACCGTCTATTTCGGCACAAGTCCGAACGGCGCCATCTACAAATTCAGCCTTAATAAGCTGACGAAGATTTACCCTGTACCAGGAGCGGTTCAGGGTTTTCCGATGGATACGAACAGGTCTCAGTCAGAAAAAGAACAAAAGGATGCCCAAGAGTCTGAAGGTGGGCAGGTCGATACCGAAGAATATTTGTCGAATGAGCATATTTTCGCCATGGCAACGGATGTGGCCGGCAGGCTTTTGGCTGGCATCAGCGGCAAAGAATGCAAACTGTGCCGGCTTGAGGGCGAGAAGATGGAAACGGTTTTCGAGCCCGAGCCTGACGACGCTAAATATATCTTTGCGATAGCTCTTGATGAAGCCGGCAATATTTATCTGGGAACCGGGCCTGAGGGCAGGATTTATAAACTGAATTCTCTCGGCAAAAAACCTCAGGTGATTTACGACAGTCGCGATAAAAACATACTTTCGCTCGCCGTTGGCCGGGACGGTTATGTTTATGCCGGCAGCGACACCCGGGGTTTGATTTATAAGATTAATCCTCGTAACCCACAGGATGGCCAAGCCCACAAAAAAGTGACGGTTTTATATGATAGCGAGCAGCCGGAAATCACGGCACTGCTCGTGTCGCGGGCTTCCAGCCCGCAATTCGAGGGCGGGACGCCCTCGACACGTTCCGAATCCGAAATGAGCTTATACGCGGCTGCTACTTCGGCTCAAATAGTTCAGACACAAACTAAATTCGCCGCCGCCGCGTTGGCTTCAACTTCGGCCGGTCGCCCTGAGGCCCAGGATGAAAGCGAGGAGCAGTCAACCTCAAATAAGGGGGACCGAAAGCTTGAGATTGCAAATACACAAGTAGAAAGTAAGGAGAAACTTCCCGCGGGGCCGCAACCTGTTCGGAAGGGAGCCAAGCCTTCCGGCACCAGTCACATTTACAAGATCACTCAGGATGGTTTTGTGACGGATGTTTTCGGCGAGGCGGCGGTTTTCTTCTGCCTGGCCGAATATGACGGCAAGCTGCTTGTCGGTACCGGCAACAATGCCAATCTGTTCAGCGTCGATCCGGTCATGGAGCAGCAGTTCGTCATTTACGAGGACGAGCAGGCGGCACAAATTACTGCTATTGCTATATCCGGCCAGACGGTGTATCTCGGCACGGCTAATCCGGCTAAGCTGGTTACGTTAGGCTCCGGTTTTGCTTCTGAGGGGACCTACACGTCAGATCTGATTGATGCCGGCCAGCCGGCGACCTGGGGCAAGCTCCAGATCGAAGCGAATGTCCCGCAAGGATGCAAGGTTCTGGTTTCTGCTCGCAGCGGCAATGTTCAGGATGTGAACGACCCGACTTTCTCAGAATGGACCGAGCCGGCCGAAATAACCGAGCCGGTGCAACTGCAATGTCCGCTGGGCAGATTCTGTCAGTACAAACTCATCCTGCAAAGCCGATACGGCACAGACAGCCCGCTGATAAGGGAGATTGCCGTGGCGAGTACTGTGCCCAATCTGGCGCCGCGGGTCGAGTCGGTTGCTGTCAGTCAATTGAAGAGTGCCGGTAAGCAGGGAGTTTTCAAAATCAGCCATGTGACCAAAGATGACAACGATGACAAGCTGGTTTATACAATCGATTTCAGAAAGCTCGGCAGGACGAGCTGGATCCAGATCAAGGATGATCTTGAGGCTTCGATCTTCGAATGGGACGGCAAAACTGTCGAGGACGGCCGGTATGAAATCAGGGTTACAGCAAGCGACGCCGGAAGCAATACGACTTTAACCAAACTGACCGGCAGCAGGATCAGCGAGCCGGTCGTCGTCGATAACACCGGGCCGGTTGTAAAGAACATGAAGCTTACGTCATCCCTCAAAGACAACGGGAAGTATCGAGTTTTGGGAATCGAGGTTGACGATGAGCTTAGTGCGATTGACAAGCTGGAATATACGATCGATAGCAACGACCGCTGGATTAGCACCGTGCCGGACGATTTGGTCTATGATACGACGGAGGAGAATTTTACGATTAGAATAGACTCGGATGAAGATTTGCCAAAAGGCGACCATGTCATCACGGTCAGAGTCACCGATTCGGTTGGCAATACAACTTATAGGACTCTCGAAGTCAATGTGGATTAAATTCGGTGTCGTTCTGCGTGCTAAGCACGCAGAATTCTGAATTCTGGATGCGAATCGCCGGTCAGCAGGTTTTGAATTGTCTCAGTATTCTTTAAATTTTCCGAGCCAGCCGTCTCCCCAATTGCTCCAGTCTTCTGCTCTGACGCCGCCGGCTTTTGTCCAGGCGTTTGCCCTGTTAAAGCCGCGATGCCAATTGAGAGTGAAATATTCCTTTAAGCCGATTTTTTGTACATGAAAGTCCATAAAGACGCCGGTCCCATACCCGTCATGGCGGTTGAGCATGAAGCGGTTCATCGCGTCGGTGTCGGAACGGATCTGCGCGCCATCGGATATCGGAGGAGTATTGGTAGCTTCCGGCCATCCGCACCAGAAATAGCAGTCCAGTAACATTGGTATCTCACCGCCGCCTTTGACATTCGGTGTTCTCCAGAATTTCTCAGGTGTTGCTGCTGGATCATAAACATAATCACCTTTTGGCACATATATAAAGCCGTTTACTCCGTAGCTGCCGTAAAATCCAATGTTTCTAAGTGATCCGGCATCCCAGGGAGGGACCTTGCCCCAGGCTATATCCTTAGAGCCCCACCAGTCGATACCAGATATCATGTCCGGATTGGCGATTTTGAAAGCTACCGGGCAGCAGCGGATGTCTTCGGTGGTCATATAGTAATCCTGCAACGCGTCCATCCATCGTCCCTCACCCTCATCACTTCTTGTGGGGAATTTGCCGTCGTTTTCATCGGTGTACATCGCAAAAATCGTGGCCCACTGTTTGAGGTTGGCCTGGCACATGACGGTTCTGGCCTGTTTTTTCACTCTCTGCAAAGCTGGCATCAAAATCGACATTAACAACGCGATGATGGCAATTACCACTAGCAATTCTATTAACGTAAAACCTCTGGATTTACGCATAAAAAAGCTCTCCTCTTTTTTTATAATAATCAATGTTTTGCATCTTCTCCCCACATAGCCACAGCGGCCCAATGAATGTCTTCATTGCCTGCTTGCACGTCAGAGAAAGCCGTCGGTGGTACACGTTTGCCGAACTCGAGAGTTCGCGGGTCCTTCCATTTGTGATAGTCACTATGCCCGTCTGCAAAGGAAAAGTTCGTTCCGTCACCGTGTCGAACGGGCGGCGGATCCCACCATCTTTCTTCCGTAACATAAACGGTCCAGCCGCCAAGGGCCGAAGGCGTTGTGCCGCCGTCATCAAGAAAGACTATTCTGTAGGCCGGATTCTTGATGTCGAGCCGTTTCTTGATCATCTTGGCGTTCATGTCGGGCCAGTCTTTACAGTTCATAGAATCTGCAATGGAGTATGTCCGAAATATTTCTTCCATACTTCCTGAACGAGCGATCTTACCGACGGTAGGGCACTTGTAAAGTCTCATCTCCTTGGTATAAGGCCACAAGGCTCCATTTTGGATTGCCCTTTCCTTCTCCCTTGCAGTCATGCCGTCCGACCAGTCCCTCAATACCCAGGGGGTTTCGTTCTGATGTATGCTGTACTCGCCCGTATCCCCGTTAACAAGTTTGTCGTCGTTTTCATCGGCGTACATAATCCAGGCCAGAGTCAACTGCTTGAGATTATTCAGGCAGGTCGCCCTTTTTCCCTGCTCCTTGACCCTATTCAAAGCCGGCAATAATATTGCCATCAAAACCGCAATAATGGCGATAACTACCAGAAGCTCTATCAGGGTGAATCCTTCTTCTTTTTTCATAACAATCTTTTCCCGCTGCCTGAAAGATTCCCTTGCTTAAAACTCTATTCTATAACAGAAAAGTCCAGGTTGAGAAATCCTCGAATCCCCTGAGATAGTCCGTTTTTTAATAATCTTTGAAGCGTCTCATCCATTCCGGCCAGTTGCCAGCCTGCATACCTCCGGCTTTCGTGTATGGACCAGATGTGTCAAATTGTTTATGCCATTTCAGCGTCCATAATTCTTTGATGCCGCACTTTCTTGCCGACCAGTCCATAAATGCAGCATTCACAAATCCCTGATGGCGGTTAATAGCGCAACGGGCCATAAGGTTGCCGGACCAGGCCGCAAATTCGTCATCGACAGGTGCGTCAGTAGGTGTTGGCCAGAGGTCAAAACGCAAGGCCTCAATCCACCATGGCACAAGGGCAGCATTGCGTCCGCCGGCGGTCTTCCAGCCGTTCTGGACGGAAACTCCGCTCTCATATGTAGTTGTACTAATATCATGCGGTATAAGACAGTAGCCATTGATACCATAGCTGCCGGAGATACCGTTTCTTCCAAGCCTGTCGCCTGTAAATATACCCCAGGCGTTGAAGATGTTTAATGTCTGTACCTGAACTCCATATTCATCAATTATAGGCGCTTGGGCCGAAGGACAAAACCAAAGTTTATTTGTCTTCCAATCCCTTATATCTGCGTCCATGTACCGTGGAAACCAATAGGCGGGGGTTCCTGAATCGGAATCCCAGAATTTGCCGTCATTTGCCTCAGTGTACATTGCAGCAATTATATTCCACTGTTTAAGGGTTGCCAGACAACTTACCATTCTGCCTTGTTCTTTAACGCGGCGCAATGCCGGCATTAAAATAGCCATCAATACGGCTATAATAGCAATTACCACAAGAAGCTCGATTAAAGTAAATCCTCTTTTTTTACTCATAACAAATATACTCCTCTAATTTTTAAAGAGATACCACTCGCTCGATAAGATGCGCAACACCATCCTTCTGTTCCTATAATTCGACAAATTTACATCGTTAAAGTCCAAACAAATACATTATATACTACGTTTGTATTTCTTTCAATATAAAAATCTGGAATTTCCGGCAGAAATTGCCATGGCGACATATTCTTCGGCGCTGAGGATTTCAGGGCGTTGTTTTGGATTAATTGAACATTGCTCAAAAATTTCGGGCCAATCGACGTCTTTTTTAAGCTTGCCGCGGGCCAGTTTGCTGCAGGACAGGAGTGTTTTACGGCGGTGACCCATAAACAGATGTACAATTTCGCTGAACAGCTCCATATTCGCAATTCTATCGGATTTTGCCTGGTTTCGGACAAAACGGACCATTGCCGAATTGACCTGTGGCCGGGGCCAAAAAACCGCCGGTTTTAAGGTCCTTATCATTTTTACATTGCCGGTCGCACCCAGAAATATGCTTAAAATACCATAGTTGCCGGAGGCCGGAGCGGCGGTCATTCGGTCGGCAACTTCTTTCTGGACAGTCATGTACATTGCATCGGCGATAGTCGGGCCCATGACGAGATTTATCAATAATGATGAGGCGACATCGTAGGGCAGGTTTGCGACTAACAGAAACCGACCCCGGCATTCCTGACGAGCAAGGGACAATGTGCTTACAACGGCATGGCTGAGCATGTTCTTGCTTTCAAGGATGTCGGCGTTAATTAATTGCAGATTTTCGGTGCTTGAGAGCTGCTTTTCAGTAATTTTAAAAAGGTTTGGATCAAGTTCGATAGCGATTACTTTGCCTGCTTTTTCGGCCAATGCCTCGGTCATGGATCCTGTGCCGCAGCCGACTTCGAGCACAACATCATCCTTTTGAATATTTGCAGAATCAACAAGCAGCCTCATCAGGTTCAGGTCGATCAGGAAATGCTGGCCAAGCCGTTTGTT
>JAFGPJ010000284.1 GCA_016936275.1 Sedimentisphaerales bacterium | reverse complement strand
ATTGCAATCCGCGTTGCCCTGAAAGCCGAAATCGTTATGATGAATTCCGGCGACACCGATCCCACATTTATCGAGACGAATATTCCCTGGGTTTTCAGGTGCATCAGTGACGACCGGCAGCAAAGTTACTTGCTCGTTGATTACATATACAGAAAACTCGGTCTTAAAAGAGTTGGAATCATTCGTGCAAGTAACCGTTATGGTCGCTTTGGTGTTCGTGAAATAAACGATGGAAGTCGGCGTCTCGGCTATCCGATTATTCTGGAAATGGCCTATGATATGGGAATCGACGATTTCTCTTTACAACTGGAACGTTTAAAGGAAGCGAATCTGGATGCAATCATCCATTGGGGCGATGCTCCTGAGGGTGCACAGATCCTTAATCAGATGCGAACAATGGGGATGGATCAACCTTACTTCGCCTGTGACCGGTGCCTATTGGACGAATTTGCCGAAATTGCCGGCGAAAACGCCGAAGGAGTCATCTGCACTTCTCCCTGGAATCCCGAAAATAAGGGCGAGAGGTATGCTCAATTTTGTGAGGCATTCGAGAAACGTTTTGGAGAAGAGCCGGAAACATTCGCAGCTCATTCCTATGATGGAATGAACATGCTTATCTGGGCGGTGCAGGCGGCGGGTCTTAACCGGGCAAAAATCCGGGACTTACTGGCATATCGAACAAAACCATGGGAAGGTGTAACAGGTGACATTATCCTGAGCGCCTGTCTCGATGACGTCGGTAACGTGTTCTTAGCCAAACGAGAAAACAACAAATGGAACTACTACAGCCAGGAGGACCTTAAAATCCCACGAGGGTACATTCCTCTACGCGACAGAAAAAATCGGCCGCTGGCGACTGCACGTTAATACTGAGTCTCATAGAGGACAAAAGACATAAATGTCCAGGATTATCCATACGAGCTTCATGCTTTTTGCTCTGGCCTCCATGATATGGGCGGGCAGCGCTCGATCTAATAAGCAGCCGTCGCGTGGAGTCTTTTTCGACCTGAGAACCTGCAAAACAGACTACGCAGGCCCAGGCCGTGAAAAGAGTCCTCCTGTCGATGTCAAGGAAGTGCTAATTGGATACTTCGGCCCAAGCGAGCCTTCCGATCCGCAAGGAGGTGATATGTGGAACGCGGCATGTCTGGCCATCGAACAAGCCAACCAAGCCGGTGGCTACAACAGCTTGCCGTTTCGATTGGCTGCCGGCTGGTCGGAAAATCCCTGGGGCACAGGCGTCACGGAAGTGACACGCATGGCCTACGTGCATAAAGTATGGGCCGTCATCGGCGGAATCGACGGGCCATCGACACATCTTGCCGAGCAAGTCGTAGCTAAAGCCCGCTTGACCTTGCTGGCCCCGGCAAGCACGGATAAGACGGTAAATCTCGCTAATGTGCCGTGGATGTTTTCATGCCTGCCCGGAGACCATCTGCAAGCACCGGTTTTAGCACGGGCGATAGCATCAGAAGTCGGCGAGAAATCCTTTATCCTCGTATCAGCCGTGGATCATGATTCCCACCTTTTCACCATCGAGCTGACCAGGTCTTTTCCTCGACACAAAATAGCGCCGTCATACCAATTTGAATTTAAGCCCGGGCAAAGTAATCACGACAGTTTAGTGGAGGAAATTTTACGTACCAATGCGCACGCACTGGTCGTAATTGCCCCTGATATTGAAAGTGCACAAATAATTTCTGCCGTCCGGCAGAAAGGATTCGATGGCCTTATTTTCGGCGGCCCGTGTATGGGCCGGCACGGTTTTGTTGAACAGGCAGGCGGTGCAGCCGACGGTGTGGTCTTTCCGTTGCTTTATGAGCAGGGCAAAGAATCGGACAGTTTTGATAAAATATTTACCGCACGCTTCAGAAGGCGGCCGGATTATCTTGCTGCCCACACCTACGACGCCGTGAATATTCTGATTGTCGCGATACGCAAAGCAGGCCTGAATCGGGCACTCATACACGATCAGGTAAGGGCTCTTTCTCCCTGGCATGGTGTCACGGGGAATATACAGTGGGATCCGCTCGGAAGCAATTCGCGATTAGTCGGTCTTGGTACAATAAGAGACGGCAGTGTGCAAAAATTTTACCAGAAGATATCTTCTGACTTACCTGGGTCCGATCTCTGAACCGCTTTCGGTTAGTGTTATGAGTTGATCTACAGCAATATTCTCGAAGACATCTGTGCCGCCGCCTATCCAGCGAACCTCGATGCGGTCTATTTTGTCACGATTGCCAAGCCCGAAGTGAAGCCTCATGCCGTAATGGCTTTGATAACCGCGCCCGCTGTGAACTTCGTCTATTAGAGTCAAATCGCCCGACACCACTTTGACATGTGCACCAATCCCGTCCCGATTGGTTTTCACGCCCTTCAAACGTACCTGCAGCCAATGTCCTTTAGAAGGCGAGTCGTTTCTCAAAATAGTCGGTCCACTGCGTGAATTTAAAATGACAACATCTACATCGCCGTCATTATCTAAATCGTCGAAACCTGCTCCCCGGCTGCGTAATTTCACCTTCATGCCGTCGCCGCCCTGATCAGATACATCAATGAATTTTCCTTCCCCGGTATTCATTAAAATAATGTTCGGGCAAAAAGACGTAGTGGTATTATTGTAAAGCTCGACATTATCCTGCAGGTGACCGCAGGCAACAAAGATATCGCGGTCGCCGTCGTTATCGAAATCGACCATGCTGTTTCCCCAAGTAACATATTCCATGGTCCCAGCGCCGGCACCAGTGACCATCGTCACGTCTTCGAACAAACCGTTGCCCAAATTTCTATAGAGAGCGGTAAGCTCCTCGGCATAGGATGTTTGATAGATGTCGAGCCAGCCGTCATTGTCATAGTCTCCGCAATCTGCGCCCATGCTCCCCTGATCGTCGCCGTGAAGGTCATAAGCGACCCCGATGATAAGACCCGTTTCTTCGAACTTGCCCGTCCCGTCATTCTGGAAAAGGAAGTTCGCATATTCGTCGTTGGCGATATATATGTCCGTGTCTCCGTCGTTATCGAAATCGGCGGAGACTCCGCCCATTCCCCATCCTTTGTGCTCAGCTATGCCGGATTCGATGTTGACATCAGTGAATGTTCCGTCCCCGTTGTTGCGGTACAGGTCATTCGGCATCGGAGGAAAATCCATCGGCCCGGCGTATTTCGGGATACCCTTTGAGGTCCGAATCATATGATTCTCGTATGTAAAATCCAGATAGTTGGCAACGAACAAGTCGAGATCGCCATCCTTGTCCATATCCAGAAAATGTGTGGCCGCCCCCACCTTGTGGCCGTTTGCAACGCCCGCATGTGATGCCACATCGGTAAAAGTTCCATCGCCGTTATTACGGTACAGGACATTCGGGCCGTAATTGTTCACGTATATGTCGAGGTCGCCGTCATTGTCGTAATCTCCCACGGCCACGCCGAGTCCATATCCGGTATCTCCCACGCCGGCCCGCTCTGTGACGTTGGTAAACCTCCAGCCACCTTCGTTGCGATAAAGCTCATTTGTAGGCGCATTGTCGTACTTTGCCCCCCTAAGCGGGGCACCATTTAGAAAATAAATATCTACATTGCCGTCTCCGTCGTAATCAAAAAGCGCCAATCCGGAGCTCACGGATTCGACGATGTATCGTTGACCACTGCTGCCATCTGTGTGTATGAAGGTAATTGAAGTTTCTTTGGTGACATCGCTGAATACAATGGCACCATCGGCAGGTGCGCAGGCCCAAATACACAACAACGCCGGCACGACGACAATAAGCCGTCCGATACTCAATCCAAAGACTCGGCCGCCTGAAAAAATCATTACATTAATTCCTTTGCTGAATTTGTTTATACAAAAGTCGATATTGTTGATTGTCTGGATCTAACTGAATGGCCCGTTTAATCGCTGGAAGCGCTTTAGCATTATCTCCATTTGTGTAACAAGCCCAGCCTAAAACAAAGTAGTTAGTGGCGATTGCCTCCAATGCCACTGCTTTTTCTGCAAGAGATTGGGCTTCTGGTAAATTTTGCCCTGTTTTTAAATATAGCCGGGCAAGCTCCCGATACCCATCTGACTTCTTTGGCGCCAGCGTAATCAACTTCCGGAAGGCTTCTTCTGAATCATCGTATCGGTTTAAATGGGCTGACAAAATCCCAATCACAAGATAGGAAAGAGGATATTCCGGCTGGATTTCACTGATTTTTTTGTACATTTGAAGGGCTTTTGCCGGCTCTTTTTTTATCTGATATATGGTTGCCAGTTCCAGAAAACAAACAACATTTCCCGGATCAAGCCCAGCGGCTTGCTTCAACAGCTCTTCGGCTTTGGCCAACTTTCCATTTTCCCGGTACATCCGGCCAACATTTATATATGTTATGGCAGCACTTTTTTGTGTCTCTACGAAATCATCGTATTCGATCTTACGACCCTTAAGATGTTTACGCTCTTCGGATTTGAGTTTTTTGAAGCTCTCCGAGTATTCATTCGCTTTATCACGGTCTCCGAGCTTAGCGCAGGCGGAAACAAGACCATAATATGCATTGGAATATCTCGGATTTATCTTTATTGCCGCCTCATAGTATTCCTGCGCCTTTTGGTATTCTTTCTGCTGCAGATGCGCCTGACCGAGCAGAAAGTATGCGAAGTCGGCATCTGGTGAAATTTGAATTTCTTTCTGAAGCGCTTCGATAGCTTCTTTCGGCCGGCCTGACATCATAAGCGAGTGACCGATATTGACATAAACATCGGGAAGCCCTTGTTGTATCTCCAGTGCCTTCCGGAATTGTGTTACAGCATCGTCAAACTGACCCTTTTTCATGTATAATAAAGCGATGCTTTTATATACGCTGGCCTGCTCCGGATTTATCTGAAGGGCTTTATTCCAGTATTCCAGCGCCTTAACAACATCACCGTGCCTATAGCATAAATTGCCCATCACTACCAGCGATTCTTCATTATCTGGAAAATCTCTCAATAATTGTTCAGCAAGCCTTATTTCCTCATTTTTCAGATCAATAACCTCTTGCTTCGTGCTAAGCGGCTTAATGACAGGTAGCTGAACGGGGTCTTCTGTATAATCTGAGGATTCCTCTAATCTCAATGGTTGTCCGTTTGAGTGAGGCAGGAATTTTACAGAAAAAACGCCGGCTACAACGGCATATATGATTACCAAAATGACTAATGCCCGGACAATATTTCTTCGAGCCGACAAGAAAGCCGGCTGTGAATTTCCGGAAATTCCTGCATAGCGTTGACCAGTTTTCTTGTCAATGATCATTGCAAACTATCCACTCCCCTGGCCTTCAACAAGAGTAACAACCTGGTCCACATCAACGTTCTCGAAAACGTCGACCCGGCTGCCTATCCAACGGACTTCAATGCGGTCAACTTTTTCACGGTTGCCCAGTCCAAAGTAAAGACGTGAGCCGTAATGGCTTTGGTACCCGCGCCCGCTGTGAACTTCGTCTATAAGAGTCAAGTCACCCGCGCTGACCTTGACATGCGCACCTACCCCATCCCGATTGGTTTTTACACCCTGCAAACGAACTTGCAGCCAATGTCCCTTTGACGGTGAGTCGTTTCTTAAAATAGTTGGTTCCCGGCGTGAATTTAGTATCACAACGTCCACGTCACCGTCGTTGTCCAAATCATCGAAACCAGCACCCCGGCTGCTCAACTTTATCTTCATGCCGTCACCGCTTTGATCCGAAATATCTATGAATTTTCCATCACCCGTGTTCATAAGGAGTATGTTTCGTGCTGTATATGTAGTGGTGTCATCGAACTTTTCGACATTGACCTGCAGATGGCCGCATGCAACGAAAATATCTCGAAATCCATTGTTATCGAAATCGACGAAGCTGTTGCCCCACGTCACGTGGGGCAGTGTGCCCGCTCCCGAACCCGTCACCAGCGTTACGTCCTCGAACAT
>JAFGPJ010000005.1 GCA_016936275.1 Sedimentisphaerales bacterium | reverse complement strand
CTTTTTACGCCGTTAATGACGTCCTGGCGGGTAGCGCCCGTTACCTTTCGCGCCCGGCGAAGATAATCGTCGGCCATTTCCAGCATACCCTTGCTCTCGGCTGTCTTGTTATACTGCTCGATGAATGTCGTAGCCGGCACGACTTGCATCGTGATTCCCGTATCGGCCAAAGGAGCTTCGGAACGACTTGGGCCTTTTATCACGACGCAGCGGGTCTTGCGCATCTTGGCCGATGCGCAGAGCATTTTCATGCCGTAAGCGGCCTGGCCGAAATCGTTCGTCGAATAAATAACGCAGCCTGGCGTCTCGGCCAGATTAATCGTATTGGTTGTGAAAGATGTTCCGAGCGGTGAATAAATGATCGACGGAATTGTGCTGTTAGCGACTTTTTCCGCACTCGGCCAGGAATGCCGCTGGCGGTCCATCATGACCAGCATCATGCCGTCGGCCTTTTGTGCTTCGGTTTCTGCGATCCAGCCTTCGGCTTCAGCGAGGCTGAAAAGCGGCTGGCTGCGAAACTCGAACTTTGCACCGAGCTTTTTTGCGGTGATTGTCATTTTTTCGCTGTACATCTTCATTGCGGCCTGCCCATCATAGACGGCCCCCGGCCAGAGCATGCCGTAATCTTCCTTTCGCCGGACAAAGGCCGCTTTGATACTCGGAACATATTTTGACGCCGGGCCGCACTGGCGGATGGGATTTTGTGTCACCATTGGCTCTTTGACCAGCGCGTTGCAGCCCTGCATGAGAACGGAACCGGCTACGAGTCCTGCTGAGCTTTTAATGAATTGGCGACGGCTGAAGTTATGATTGCACTTGCATTTCAAGGGGCATCTTCCGGAACTCATCTTTATCTCCTGCTAAAATACTTTTCTGATATTACAAGCCTTTGCCGGATATGATAATGAGTTCCGAAAGCAATTGCAAGAATTTCACAAGGGTGGCTATTCGATGACCGGCCAGAATATGGTATCGCCATTGTCGCCCCACTTTCGGATGTCGCCGTATCTGTCTTTGCTGTATTGACCGCCGTCATCGGTAAAATTGAAGCCGACGCTGTAGAGGATGAAATCATCATCTTTCTTTTTATAAATAAATGATTTGTCGCTGTATGGGTCTTTAGATAACTCTTTCAGGAATCCTGCTGAAGCCAGTTCGTCGAGTGACTGCGGATATTGCCCCTTTTCCTGCCGCCATCGCAAAATCGCTATTATAGTCTTTGTTGCCTCATGTCCCATTTTACCTCGATACGCTATCTCGGAAGCCCGTGCGGTTGCCGGCATAAACATTTGTATCAAAAAGAACCTGTAGTTATGCAATGATTCATACTCATCGACTGCCTTGATATTAGACACATGTCTTTCGTAGGGAGTCATCCTGGTAATCTTGCTTTGCAGATCGTATATCTCGTTGGCCTTTGCTACCGTCGCATCGCGTCTTGCATGAGCCATGCTTATAGCTGTGTACAATGGCAAGAGAATTCGCTTTTCACTTTCATCATAGCCGAAGGGAGTAGTTGTATCAGTGTATTTGTCCCATAAACCGGGTATCAAATGTCCCCCGCCGGGGCCTCCATCGGTGAACGAATGTTGGATCACATCCATAAAAGTCAGTCTTTCCCCTTCCATATTCATTAATGGATAGTCTCCGGGATAAATCTTAGACAATTGCTCCTGCAAATACCGCAATTGGTCGGCGGTAAGTTTCTCATCCGCCAGGATGGTTAGTATTTCTCCGTGACCGAGGCCGCTTATCGCCTGACCCACCAATTGTTCGACGATGGTACCCTTGCCCTGCCAATGACCGCCTGCCCGGGCGACAGCAATACAATTCTCTATACTCTGCTGCAACCGCCCTTCGGTTCTGTCAATGCGGCAGCGCCAGGCTCCCAATCTTGCCAAATCTTTCAGCATATTAAGTGGCGGCATAGCAATGCTCCATAGCGATTTGTCCTGGTCATCAGCATCATGAGCAATTGGCCGATAACAGTACGATTTGGTACTGCCGGCTACAAATTCCCTCCATGCCGCTTCGTTTTGTTTTATCCAGCCTCCAATATATTCACATTCGACGTCTGTAAGTGGTGCTGAAATGTCCTCGGGTAGATTTTTGAACCGTTTGATTGCCTCATGAAGAGCCGCCACTGAAACCGCATCAAGAATACTTGGCGGGATTGTTTTGTTTTTCAGCCAATTGTTAAGTTCGGCCCTGAGGTACTCGGATCCCAGTGAGCTTCTAAGAGTCCCGAAGTCGCGCGGGGTCGTGATTTGGGTTTCTTCATTAATGCATCGAATAATATGTTCAGTCATCAGCTCGATTGTTGTGGTCCGCCAATCGTTGTTTGACTGATAGACGATCTTGGGGAAAGGGATAGAATTGTATTCAAGACATTTAAGCAGAACTTCCTGTTGTTCTGTGCTCAGGTTGTCCCAGTAGTGTTGATTTTTATCCAGCCATGTCTTTATCTGTTGAGCGTTATCCTGTATCAGGTGTTGTAGCCGCAGTGCATCTTTTCGCTCTTTCCTGCTTTCCCTGTAGGAAATAAACTGTTCGACGACCGGACTTCGGGGCACGAACAATTCGAACGCCTTTTCATAATGTGGCCACGCATTGTCCTGGTTCAGGATCTTTGGCCGGTTTATCTGGTTGAATAATTGTATATAATCCACACGGATGGTCGGCTCGCCGAATGAGAACCAGATAGCATAAAAGATAAAGCACACAATTAGCACACATATGGCCTGAAATGTCCTTGCTATGACGGTTCGCCAGAGCGGCCGGCATCGTTTTTTGGCCCGGCGTAAAAGTATCGCCAGCAGTTTCAGGTCACCGAAGTCGGACAAAAGCTGCTTTGCTTTTTGCTCTTTTTCTTCGGTGGTTTTGCAGTCTTTCAGCTCATCCTCAAAATGAGCTGTCAGCTCTGCTTCGACATCATTCCTGATCTTCCGGCGATAACGCATCTTTTTCAAAAGCCGCCGTACATACTCACCAATACATTCGGGAAGATTTCTCGAATCGTTTTTTGTATCAGACATTTTTTAATCCTCTGATTTCTGCGTAGCACTAAGCTATATGCCATCAATCAGGCCAGTGCGATTGTGCCGCCGAAGACAAGATTCAGGCCGGCTGTCAGCTCTTTTAGCTGTGCCTTTTGTTCAGCCAATTCATTTTTGCCTTTGCTGGTTATCGAGTAGTATCTTCTCTTTCGGCCTGCCCTGGTGGTTTCCCACTTGCCCTTGATTAGTTTCTTTGCTTCAAGATTATAAAGCAGAGGGTATAAAGTTCCCTTTCCGATCGTTAAAATCTCGCTGCTCCGCTGCTCTATAGCCTGGCTGAGCTCGTAGCCGTACATTTGGCCGCTCGAAAGTATTTCAAGAACAACTACCGGGGCTACTCCCTTTAACAACTGGCTTTCAAACTTCATCATTAATTCCTTAAAAAATATCATGGATCTACATAAATATATATTATGTTAAGCATATTATGTATTGCATACTATGCAATGTCAACTGAAAAATAAAAAAATTTTATGTTTTTCTCAAAATTGTGCTTTCAGAGATGACAAATAAGCACATTTATTATGCATAATTAGTATTATACCAATTATGATTAATATGTGCGCCCCTGTCATTTCGACCGGAGGGCCACAAAGTGGCCCGAAGTGGAGAAATCTATTAAAAAACAGATTTCTCGACTCCGCTTCGCTGCGGCTCCCTGGGGCCAGGCCCGAAATGACTCGGAAAGCGCATTTACTAAGTTGAACTGGTATTATTTGCTGTTTTCGATACACCCAGTGCGGCTGATTCCCAATGAGGTTATTATCTGCAGCTCAGTTGGTTATTGCTCAATTTGTGCAGTGGTATAACAGTGGCCGATTTCATGAAGCCATCTGAAATGTGACACCTAACGATGTTTACTATGGTCGCCGCGAAAAAATCCTGGAGAAGCGGACCGAGTTGAAAAGAAAAACTGTTCTTGAGGTCAGGGAGCGACAGTCACTGCAAAGAACGACAAATGGCCAGACTGGGCATAAATGATGTTATTCTCTATATCCAGAGCAACTGTAATATCTTCCCATTCATCCGTCGAAGATTCATAACATTTTAGCTTCAGGTCGTTTTCCTGTGTCTGGTTTAATCCGGTATCGTCGTACATAATGGCTAATTGAATCATGCCACTATATACGGCCGTTGTGTGCATTTCGTAAACCATTCCCGAAGGCACAAGGAGCATTTCCTTCGGCGAAATAGACCCAACCGGCGTCATTTTCACAGTCGTATTACCGCCTCCTTCAACAGCGTCGAATGTCAACATAGATCCGGTTTTCAAATCAGCAACTTCCACTTTTTTTCCGGGTGGAGTATCTTCTTGTGAATACTTGATTGTGGCAAAATCATAACGGCTTTCGGCTCCGAAACTACCTCCTGTAACATAGATATTCCCCGATCTGTCCAGAGCCATGGCATAAGCGTAATCACAATCATTATCAGGCCCATTTACCGTTGGTATAGACGAGTTATCGTCTGATGCATCCGACACCACATTGCCGGAGTATGACGGTCCATCGTATGTTGCAACCCAGACCTCGTTTCCAATAAAATCATATTTGATTGTGGCATAGTCAAGACTTGTACCCCATTCATAACTATATCCGGTAACATAGACATTGTCCGAAGGATCCACTAAAATACTGCAAGCTCGGTCATTGCTATTTGCCGGACTATTATATGTCGCTACCCAGAGCTGGAGGCCGTCCGAATCATATTTGACCGTCGCATAGTCCTGGCGGGTCCATAAGTTGTCACTATAACCTGTCACATAGACGCAGTCGGAGCTGTCGAGAACTATCGCATGAGCATAATCGTAGTTGTCTCCTGATCCGTTATATCTTGCCTCCCACTGCTCTATTCCGTCAGAATCATACTTTATCGTGGCATAGTCATAGCTCGTGGCGCTGCCGTCGCTATATCCGGTAACATAAACATTGCCCAAGGTATCCACAGCAATGGCATTTGCAACATCATACGCTGAATATGGCGAACCCGAAGGACCTGCGTATCTTGCCACCCAAAGCTGGCGACCGGATGAGCTATACTTGACAGTGACATAGTCCTCACGAGTCTCGCCGCCGCTGTAACTATATCCGGTCACGTAAACATTGCCGAAAGCATCCAGCGCAATGGCTTTGGCACTGTCATTGTAATTGCCCGGCCCGTTATATGTTGCCACCCACAGGCGGCGGCCATTTCCATCATATTTGATCGTCGTATAATCAAGGCGACTCTCGCGGTCATAACTCTCGCCGGTTATATAAACATTTCCAATATCATCCGCGGCCATGGCAAAAACAAGATCGTTACCATTTCCAGGACCATTATATCGCGCCACCCACTGTTGGATTCCATATGAATTATACTTTATTGTGGCATAGTCGGAGCTGGTCCCGTCCCCATAGCTATATCCTGTCACGTAAACATTATCTAAAGCATCCACGGCGATGGCTGTAGGTGTGTCATGATAATTTCCAGGACCGTTATATCTCGCCACCCATTGCTCGTTTCCATCCGAGTCATACTTTGTAGTGGCGTAATCCCGGTGACTGCCGCTGCCATGACTATGTCCGGTTATATAGACATTGCCTGAATCATCCACAACCATAGCCTCGGCATAATCATCGTAATTCCCAGGGCCGTTATACCTTGCCACCCACTCCTCAATAACGTCAACAGCCTGTAGTTTAATCGGAGGAAAAAATAGTGACAGTAGAAGAAACAGCAGGATCAACCGGCTGATTTTCGCCCCCAATTCTGAGTCTATTTTAATCACCCTTTTCTCCATACACCAAACGACACGAAGGAACGGCCCGCCTTCGGCGGGTCAGATTAGTCTGGCTAGTTCATAAAAATCCAACAATCATGCACTCGTGAGCCCTTAGTTTCGCTATGAAACCTGCTTATCGTAGGAGTCATTTTCCCGAAGATATATAATCTCAAAATGAATCTCGAATCTAACGAATCATTCTAAATCAGGCGAGTCTCTCCTCACCGAGAAGCCGTATATTACAAACCATAAATCTTAAAGCCTATAGCGCACTTTGATTTTGCCTATTTTGTCTATTCTCTCTATTATACGGTACAAGCTTTTTTTTCCAAGAAAAATATTTATTTTTATCCATAGTAACAAATAGATATGGTTTTTCCCGTCGGCTCCGCGACGGGAAAAACCATATCTATTTTAAAGAATAAAGGAATTAAACCATGTCAAAAAGGAATTGGGAAAAAAACATAAGAAAACTTCCCAAACGATTTACAGAAAAACTAAAAAGCCATTGATTCTCAATATATAGTTGCTGGTGTATTAAGCATAAATTGGCCTTTTCCCGGTGTTTATTCGAGTTCACTCGTGGTTTAAATTAAAGTATGCCCCGTCAATGCGTTTGTGAACGGCCCAATTTTTCAGAAAAAATTTGGTTTTTTGAAAAAAACAGGTTACATTTTGGAATTGAGGACGTCTATACTTCAAAAGAAATGCTTTCTTTGTCAAATAAAACATGGGGGACACTTTGAAAGGAGACGAAAAATGAGGCAGGCAATTATTATAATTGCAGTCCTGTTTGGCAGTCCGGCCTGGGCATTGACGTACATGGGGCCGCCGGCGAGCGACGTCAAACAAGGTGAATTGTTTCTTGGCTTTGACTATTCAAATAGTGAGATAGATTTCGAATTCAGAGGCCACGGGGTAAGAGGTATTCTTGATGATGCTGACAGTGACCACTATCTGGGCAGAGCGGGTATGGGTGTGCTCGATGGATTAGAGGTTTTTGGCCGCTTTGGTGTGGGTGAAATTGAAGAGCTCGGCAACGAATCCGCATGGGGCCTTGGGACAAGAGCGACGTTCGCCGAGAGCGGCAATGTCAGCTGGGGCGTCCTCTTTCAGCTTATGTCACTTCACGCAGAGGGTACCGGAAAACTGGGCGACTATACATTGAATGGGGATTTTGACGTCTATGAGTATCAGCTCGCCATAGGTCTCACATTCGACAACGGCGATTCGTCGGTCTATTTTGGGCCGTTTTTCCATTTCATTGATGGCGATGCAGACCTTGCCGGTATTGGGTCGGTAGATGTTGAGCAGGAGTCTGAAGTTGGATTTTATGTTGGTGTTTTGTGGGAACTTGGAGACAATACCAGCTTGAATATTGAATTTCAGGGCACTGATGATGCAAAACTGGGCGGGATCAGCCTGATCCATAAATTCGGCGGTCCGCCGAAGCAGAATAAATAAGAATGCCGGGTATAGCATAATTAATTTCAGCGGACGTATGACGTAAACAGGGACAGCAGGGCTATTGGTAAAGCCCTGCTGTCCCTGCTGTTGTTGGTTGGTTTACCTGAGTTAACTTAGATATTCGTCACCATCGCTCCCCAGCCGTCGCGCGGCTCGCGCCATGCCAGGTCGTTAATCTTCGGGTCGCTGATGATTTTGCCGGCTTCGTTTAGCTCGAGCTTCTTACCCGCGCGGGCGCAGAGGTTGCCGAGCTGGATGTTCGCAGCCATGGGGCCGGAGTAGCTAAAGTTGGACTGACTGAACTCCCGAGGCTTCTCGCCCCTGCAGGCCATGAAGAATTCCTGGTGGTGTCCGGGAGAGCGTTCGAGCAGTTGTTCGGGGCGGCCGAACTCTTTGCGCCTCGCTTCAGGGATAAGTATCGCGCTGTTCCAGTAATCGCCATTGACCAGCATTTTTCCCTTGGTGCCGATGACCAGATTTCCGGTTCTCGGCAGTTTGCGCCCGTCAACCTCGAGCTCCTCGGGATTGTCCGGCATAAAAGGCGTTCCGTCTTCTTTCTTTCCCTCGTACCAGTAGGTGGTGAATCCCGGCTGGCTGCCTTTTGCGCGGTAAGTGCTCTTGACGACCATCCCGGACGGCCACTGATCCTTGACCGGTCCGGTCATGATGATCGGCTCGGCGGTGGCCGCGTAGCCCGGATTCATGATCGCGTATATTCCGTCGGTGGTATGACAGGCCATATCGCCCAGCGCCCCGGAGCCGAAATCGACCACGCCCCGCCAGTTGAAGGCATGGTAGGCGTCCTTTTTGTAAGGACGCATCGGGGCCGGGCCTATCCATGCTTCCCAGTCGAGGGTTTCGGGGACCGGGTCGGACCCTTCCGGACGATCACCGCCCTGAGGCCAGATTGGGCGATTCGTCCATGTGTGAAACTCCGTGATCTCACCGACCGCACCGGCCTTGACGTATTCGTACGCAAGCCGCCATCCATTCTCCCCATGGCCCTGATTGCCCATCTGGGTCACGACCTTGGGATTTTTGGCGTAGGCCGCCGCTAACAACTGAGCCTCGCGAACCGACCAGGTCAGCGGTTTCTCGGTGTAGCAGTGAATGCCCATGGAAACGGCGGTCATCGTCGGGGCAAAATGGCTGTGGTCCGGAGTCGCGACGAAAACCACGTCGAGATTCTTGCCGTGCTTTTCGAAGACTTTGCGCCAATCCTGATAACCGGCCGCCTGCTCCCAGCCTTTCTTTTGGAGGACGCCGCCCCAGCGGCCCTTATCGACCTCGGCAAAGGCAATACACTGAAGGCCTGCCTCATGGGATTTAGACGTGTGGGACCCAGCCTGTCCGCCTGCGGCGATAAATCCGACCTGGAGTTTTTCATTGAGTCCCTGGGCCCGGATGAGGCTCGGGAAACCGATAGAGCATGCAGCTCCGACGGCAGCGCTGCGTTTGATAAACTGACGACGAGTGATGTTTGACATAATTTTGGTTCCTTAACTGTTAGTTAATAAAATCGACCCTTACTCTAATCGTATCCTGCAACTTCTGACCAGTTGCCAATTCGGCTGCCTATTTTATCCTTTGGATTTAAAGCGTGCAAGCACTTTTTGGGAAATCGTGATACATGTGGATATATAATATTGGGCCCACAAGCTATCATGACCGTGTGGTGACTGAGGCGGCGTGCATCTTTCGCTGTGAGAGTTTGACGTGATCGCATGCCTTTTGTTCTTGAATTATCATGCCTCTTGGAGTATACTCATTTATATATGTTGAAATCGTATTTACAGGAGGATGAACAAATGAGAACGAACAGCATCCTACTCACATCAATTATTCTGCTGAGTCTGGCTGGTTTTGCCGGGGCGGACATGTTTTTTACCTGGACCGGTGCGGTTAGTGACGACTGGATGACGGCCGGCAACTGGGATGTCCAAACAGTTCCGGAAGACGGGGCTTTAGGGGATGTCGCAGATGTTTTCATAGGAAGTGCGACGCCGTTGACGTGGCCGGTTCTTGATTCAGGTGATGCGCCGCCTAAATTTGATGAACTCCTGATCGGCAATGGAGACGGTCTAAGCGGCGAACTGACGGTCCGGGGCGGCGTTAACCTAGTGTTCGATGATCGTCTCGAGATGTGCTACGCAGCAGGAAGTGTTTCCGCGAAGCTGAATATTAATGGGGCCGGAACCACGGTTCACTGCCAGAAGGAACTTGATCTCGGAGAATCCGGCGATGTGGTCGTCGATATCAACGGCGGAAAGCTGATAGTTGGTGAGGAATCCAAGCCCAGGTGGCATATGATGCTTGCTGCCGGCGCCGATTCAAAAGTCACCATATATATTCGCAACGGCGGTTTGCTCGAATTTCATGGCGACTACGCGGAAGACGAGCGCGGGG
>JAFGPJ010000283.1 GCA_016936275.1 Sedimentisphaerales bacterium | reverse complement strand
TTTCCAACAGTACCGGTGCCCCTGCGATTGTAATCCATGACGACCCGGCTGCGGCACAAATCGATACCTGGACAGAATGGGTCATCCTGCTGTCGGCTTTTGCCGATAAGGGCATTAACCTGGTCAACGTCGATAGCATAGCGATCGGTCTTGGCACCAGGGGCAACACGACGGTACCCGGCGGTTCGGGCAAGATGTTCTTTGATGACATTCGCCTGTACAGAACGAGAGAAGCTGCTGAATAAATACCGCTTTTGCTCGTAAAAGAGCAGGCTTTGCATTAAATCGGGGCCTATATTGATTAAGTCGGTATGGGCCCCGATTGTATTTAAAATGGCCTTGAAATAGTCTGATAATATAGAGATTTATATTGACATAAAGGTGATAAATCTGATATAAAGAAGAGGAATGGGAATTCTTAGATTTATCATCTTGTGTTGCAGCGGGGATTCCCGTGATTTATTTCATATTTTCATTATATGAGTATTCGTTTTGGCCGTTTAAGGAAGGAGGTAACAATAAGTTCCAAAAACCATTTTTGAAGCAATATTTTTGATCAACAAATCAAAAAGAATTACTGTCAGAGGCTTTAGTGTGTAATCGGAATAAAATTTCCAATTCTTGTGGAGGTAACAAAAATGAAACGCTTTACCTTGATTTGCATTAGTTTTCTTGTTGTTTGTTTGATGTTTGCGGGACAAAGCTATGCCGTAATTAATCCTGATGCCGTTCTTGGGGCATGGCTCCTTGACGAGGGAAAAGGTAATACTACGGCAGATTCCACTGGCAATGGCAATGACGGCACGCTAATGAATGCTCCAAGCTGGATTGCCGGTTGGATGGGTAATGCCCTGGAATTCAATGGGACATCGAGTTACGTTGATTGCGGCAATGATGAATCTTTGAATGTAGGCGTTTTCTCCGTATCGTTTTGGTACAACTTCCCAACCACTCAAGGATGGAACCACATGATTTCAAAAGGCCAGCATGGAGCCAGCGGCACTCCCGGCTCGGTTAATTGGGGCGTTATGATGTACAGCGCCGAAGAGAGGATCCTTTTTGAAACGTACAATAACACCGGCTGGAATGCTGTTCTCGCCGATTCATCAGCCGGACAATGGCATCACGTGGTTGCTACCTTTGATGGAGGTACGTTGCAGCTTTATCATGATGGCCAATCTGTTGGAACATCGGGTGGGGGTATCTTGCTCGATCCGAGTAGACCGTTTTTGATTGGCGCCAGATCTGATGCCGGCTCTGCCGGCGGCTTCTTTAACGGAAGTATTGATGAGGTGGGCTTTTTTAGTGCTGTTCTTACACCTGAAGATATTGTAACGATAATGGACTATGGCCTTTCGAGAATCACTGTCCAGCCCCTCGCCCGGCATCCGGAACCGAAAGACGGCGCCATTTACGAAAATACATGGGTAACACTCACCTGGTCTGCCGGAGATTTTGCCGCTTCACACGATGTTTATTTTGGGGATAGCTTCGACGAAGTTAACAACGGCACGCACGATAGCGAAACATTCCGAGGCAACCAGGACCTGGATGTTCTGTTTTTAGCGGCCGGTTTTATAGGAAATCCGTATCCCGATGGTTTGATCCCGGGCACAACCTACTACTGGCGAATTGATGAGGTCAACGACGCCAATGCAGCAAGCCCATGGAAGGGTAATATCTGGAGCTTTACGGTGTCCTCGAAGAAGGCGTATGGACCTTATCCTGCTGATGGTACCCTATACCTTCCCACGGATATCGAGCTGAGCTGGACAGGAGGTCTCGGTTCGGTAATACATTATATCTTTATCGGTGAGTCTTTCGAAGAAGTTGAAGCTGCTACTGAAGGTGTTCTTGCGGTTTTGCCAAAGTACAAACCCAGCGGCCTCGAGTCAGGGAAAACTTACTTCTGGCGGATTGACGAGTTTGATGGTACGACAACACATAAAGGGGATATTTGGAGCTTCAAAACCATGCCCGTTTTACCCATTTACGATCCCAATCTTGTCGGCTGGTGGAAGCTTGACGAAGGTTCAGGCGTTATGGCGCTTGACGGATCAGGGTACGGCAATCACGGCACGCTTATGCGTGGTCCGCAGTGGATGACTGGCCATGATGGTGATGCCCTTCAATTCAATGGAGGAAATTACGTTGATTGCGGCAATGCTGAAGTTTTGAATCTGGGAGTTTTCTCCGTATCGTTCTGGTATAACATCCCAGCCACTCAAACCTGGAACCATATGGTTTCAAAAGGCTCACATGTAGCCGCAGGTGATCCCGGCTCTGTTAATTGGGGTGTTATGATGGTTGATGCCGAGCAAACAATCCTTTTTGAAACGTTCAATGACACTGCTTGGGTTGGAATTAGAGCCGCTACAACCATCAATGAGTGGCATCATGCCGTTGCTACCTTTAGCGGAGATACGATGCAGCTCTATCATAACGGTGAATTGGCTGCGGAAGCGACGGGGACAGGTGTTTTGCTTGACCAGAGTAGATCGCTTATCATCGGTGCCAGATCTGACGCTGGTTATCCTGCAGGCGGGTATTTTACTGGAAGCATTGACGATGTCCGTATCTACAACAAGGTACTGACTGAGGATGAGGTTATACAGGCAATGCAAGGTGACCCGACTCTTGCATGGGGCCCGCGTCCGGCAAATAAGTCAACGCCGGACATATACAGTGTGGCATCACTTAGCTGGTCGGCGGGTGCAAAGGCGGCCCAGCATGATGTTTACTTCGGCATGGACGAAGATGCCGTAGGTGACGCAGATAACACATCGGCGGATATTTATCGCGGACGCCAGGCAGCAAATGAATATACACTGCCTGAAAGCCTTGGGTGGGGTAGCGGGCCTTACTATTGGCGAATTGATGAGTATAACAGCGACGATACGGTCAGCAAAGGCAACGTCTGGACATTCACGGTAGCTGATTTTCTCCTTATAGACGACTTCGAAAATTACGATGGAGGCGCTAATCAAATCTGGTTCTCATGGCTTGACGGCCTTGGTTATGGCACGCCTGGAACAGAGGGTTACTACGCCGGTAACGGTACCGGTTCTGCCGTTGGCGATGAAAACACTATTTCCTATACGGAAGAGAATATCGTTAACAGCGGCTTTCAGTCAATGCCGTTGTTATACGACAACAATAAGACGGGCTATGCGAAGTATTCGGAGATAGAGTTTAAATTGACGGCACTGCGCGACTGGACACAGCAGGATATTGCGGAATTGTCGCTCTGGTTCAGAGGCTACCCGGCGGTCACCGGCAGCTTCGTCGAGGCTCCGGTCGGTACATATACGATGACGGCAGCGGGTGAGGATATTTGGTACAGCGCCGATGAGTTCCACATAGCATATAAAATTCTCACCGGAGCAGGTTCGATCGTGGCTAAAGTGCTCAGCGTCGATAACACGGATCCGTGGGCCAAGGCCGGTGTGATGATACGTGAAACTCTGGATCCCGGATCGAAATTCGCTGCCGTATATATCACGCCCGGCAACGGATGCAGGTTCCAGGCGAGAATGAACACCGCCACCGACGCCACAAGCGATACCAGTGTTGTATCCGCCGAACAGACGGCCATTACAGCACCATACTGGATTAAGTTAGAGCGTGATATTGGTGGTAACTTTAAAGGGTCTTATTCGGCGAACGGCTCTACCTGGACACCGATGACATGGAATCCGCAGTACATTACAATGGGCGCTAATGTCTATATCGGTCTGGCTTTGACAAGTCATAACACTGCTCAGACAGGTCAGGCCGTATTTTCCAATGTCACGACTACCGGTACGGTAAGCGGACAGTGGACAAACCAGGACATAGGTATAGCGAGCAACGATCCTGAGCCATTGTATGTAGCTGTATCCAATAGTACAGGAGCACCTGCGGTTGTAGTTCACGAAGATCCGGCGGCGGCAACAATTGACACCTGGACCGAGTGGGTGGTCCCGCTCCAGGCATTTGCTGATCAGGGTATCAACTTAACCGCTGTTGACAGTATTGCAATTGGACTTGGTACACGGGGTAATAATACTGTTTCGGGTGGTTCCGGCAAGATGTTCTTTGACGACATCCGCCTGTACAGATCGAGAGAAGCTGCTGAATAAGTAAGCTGCTCTTGCAAATATAACAGCAGATTATGTATTAATTCGGGACCTATATCGGTTAAGTCGATATGGGTCCCGATTGTATTTAAAGTGACATTGGATGAATTGTCGGTGTAAAAATTGAAAAGCGGATTGGTTTATGCACTGGAGTCTAAAACTATAAATATTATAAACAAAATAATCGTTATCAATATGAGCAATAATACGCGTAGTGCGGAAGATGATAGCTTGTTAATGGTCTGGCGAGAAATGGAATCAAAAATTTCCTCGATTTTCCTGATGCCTTTATTACGTCGTTGTCTCTTTTTGTTCAACAACTCCTGAAGCTGCATCCGTATCACAGGGTCCTGTGTTTTGGAAATTTGTTTCTTAATTTGACTTCGCCTTCTTGCCATAAAATATCTGCTGTTTTTCTACGTTTCCTTACATATAAATCGGCGGTAGTCCGTTGGAATGCCAAAACTGTCAATTTGATCGTCGTCCCTGGGATATTCTCTCTGTTAATATCGAAATAATTGTAACATATTAGAGATGTAAAAGTCAATCAAATTGTGAGAATGAGCGATTTCCAGTTGTTTTTTCGTATTAAAAAGGTGGATTTTATGTGAGAGAAAAAGCCTGTTGGCGGGACGGATAGTTAATTCATTCTTCTCTTTTGGAATCCTTACGGAGCTTATCGATAAATCCCTGATAAACCTGAAATCCCATACTTTGTGCTTTATGAACGTCTTCCCATGCTTTGTCATAGTCTTTGATGCTGTAGTAAACAACGGCACGATTATTATAAGCTTCGGGCGATTGCGCATTCAACTCGATTGTCTTATCGAAGTCGGCGAGGGCCTGGTCAAATTGCCCTTTCTTGCCGTAGGCAAGCCCACGATTACAGTAGGCGTCGTCATAGTTTTGGTTTATCTCGATTGCCTTGGTGAATTCTGGAATCGCCGAATCATAATCATTCATGTGGTCATAAGTTACGCCACAATTGTAATGGGCCTCGGCGAATTTCGGATTAATCTCAAGTGCTTTAGCAAAGTCGGCGATAGCCCGGTCGTATTCGCCCTTATTTGCATAAGCATTTCCCCGGTTACTATAAGCCTGGGCGTGCCTTGCGTTCATCTCGATTACCTTGCTGCAATCTTCGATGGCATGGTCGTATTCGCCCTTGTGATAATAGGCAAGCCCGCGGTTGTAGTAAGGCTCAGGAGATGTCGGATTGCTTTTAATGGATTCGGTAAATTCTTCAATCGCCTTGTCGTATTGGCCTTTACTTGCATAGGCGTATCCCTGAATTGAGTGGTCGACCGGTTTTTCTTTTTTGCATCCTGCCGGCAGAAAACAGAGAACTGTTCCAAGTATGCTAAAAAGCATTTCTTTTTTCTTAACTTGCATCATAGCTGACCTTGCTTTAATCTTACAATCGCAAAATATAATTGTCAATATGTTGTTATAACGAACGAATGTGAATGACAGTACAAATGGATCCGAGACAAAAAGGCACAGTTCTGATTACCTGTTCAGCGGGTCTGGTTGATTATGTTCGGCGGGAGGTTGAAGATTTAGGCTATCAGGCCGGCGACTATCACAAAACGGGCATTGAGATACAGGGCGATCAATACGATGCGATGCGGCTCAATCTGCACTTGCGCACAGCGTATAATGTTCTGTACCTGCTCAGGCAGTTTGAATGCTATTCGCCGGATGAACTTTACCGCAATGTCAAAGACTTGCCCTGGGAGGGCATAATTTCTCCGGCAGAATACCTCAGCGTCGTCGGCAGGATAAATACCGGGCATGTGAAAAATTCCATGTTCGCTAACCTGAAGGTCAAGGACGCCATTGTAGATCGTATAGCGGAATTCAAGGGCGCCCGTCCCGACTCTGGTAAGGATAAAGACAAAGCCGTAGTACAGTTCTACTGGAAAGATAATTTCTGTCGGTTATACCTGAACACTTCCGGGCAAAAACTTTCGGATCGTGGCTATCGCAAGATGCCTTACAAAGCCCCGCTGCGCGAATCTCTGGCCGCAGCGATAATCATGGCCACAGGATACGACGGCGGTGTGCCGCTGGTCTGCCCGATGTGTGGAAGCGGAACATTGGCGATAGAAGCTGCACTTATAGCGAGCAGGCGAGCGCCGGGCCTGCTGCGAAGTAACTACGGCTTTATGCATTTTAAATATTTTGACGAGCAGAAATGGCGGCAGATGCGCAGCGAAGCGCTGAAAATAAGCAAAGCGCGGGGCGGCAAAGCAGGTTTCAAGCCGGCAGGGATTATCGCTACGGATATCGATGCCGGGGCGGTTGAAGCCGCCCGCAAAAACGCAATGAACGCTGGAGTCTCGCACCTGATAGATTTCGATGTTTACGATTTTGCCGAGACGGCAATACCACCGGAGCCGGGGATAATAATTATGAATCCCGAATACGGCCTGCGGCTGGGCGAAATAGAGAAACTGATTGATACGTATAAACGTATCGGCGATTTCTTTAAACAGAAGTGTGCCGGTTATACCGGCTACATCTTCACCGGCAACCCGGCTCTTTCCAAAAAGGTCGGGCTGCGTACCAGCAGAAGGAATGAGTTTTATAATGGCAATATCGAGTGCCGCCTGCTTAAATACGAGCTTTACGCCGGAAAGAAAAAATAAAACAATTTAACGATTCCCCACCGGCAGATATAATTCAAGGTTGATACTTATGCTCCAATATATCTTATTAGTTATAGGTTTCATACTGCTGATCAAAGGTGCTGACCTTCTCGTGGACGGCGCCTCGTCTGTCGGCAGAAGACTGAATATCTCCGACCTGGTCATAGGTCTTACAGTAGTTGCATTTGGCACGTCTTCACCTGAACTGTTTGTTAATATCTTCGCCAGCATCAAGGGTAATACGGAAATAGCTATCGGAAACGTGCTGGGCAGTAATATTGCCAATATTTTTTTGATACTGGGAGTATCCGCGGTAATCTTCCCTCTGGCGGTCGGCAAAGGGACTGTTTGGAAGGAAATACCGTTGAGCCTTTTGGCGGCACTTCTTTTAGGTGTCGTGGCCAACGACCGTTTGATTGACAAGAGCGAAATTTCCGCGCTGACCAGAATCGATGGCCTTGTTTTTCTTGCTTTCTTCATCATTTTTTTATACTACACGTTTGGCATTGCGAAACGGATAGAAGGCATCGACAGCCACGTACCTCAAAAACAGTATAGTTTGTTGAAATCCCTGCTTTTTGTTATTGCAGGACTTGTCGGCCTCGGTATCGGGGGCAATTTGATTGTCGATGCCGCGGAGCATATCGCATCAAGGCTCGGTGTGAGTCAGTCTCTCATCGGCCTGACAATTGTGGCGGTGGGAACATCGCTGCCGGAACTGGCCACTTCGTCTGTTGCAGCGTACAGGAAAAATGCTGAAATTGCAGTCGGCAATATAGTCGGCTCCAACATATTCAACATTTTCTTTGTCCTGGGAATAAGTGCCGTTATTAAACCATTACCTTTCAATCCAAACAATAATATAGATATCGGTGCTGTTATCATAGCCAGTCTGCTTCTGTTCCTCTGGATGTTCACCGGCAAAAGACGCTCGCTTGACAGATGGGAAGGTATTATCTTTCTGATTTTATATAATGGTTATATTACATTCTTAGTGTATAAAAAGTAATAAGAGATAGCCAGTAGTACAAATTTGAAAATATTTTGAAAGGTCGTATGGAAGTAAGCAAGAAAACCAGGTTGAAGTTTCCAAAGCTCGTAAAGCTGATGCAAGACAAGGCTTCTCTTTTAATCGTAATGCAGGACAATCCGGATCCCGACTCTATTGCAGCGGCTGTGGCACTCCGTAAATTGGCCAACACTGTGGCCGGACTTAAGTGCTCTATAGCGCACGGCGGAACAGTCGGCCGGAGTGAAAACAGGGCGCTGGTTCAATACTTAAATCTAAACCTGCTTCAATGCAGCCAGATAAAGTTCGAACAATACGATTTGATTGCGATAATGGACACTCAGCCGGGCACAGGAAATAATTCCCTGCCGAAAGAGACTGTACCTAACATCGTTTTCGATCATCATCCGTTCAAAAACACGACGCGTTTATGCGAATTCTATGATGTTCGCCGGAAATACGGTGCTACATCCACAATCCTTCTTGAATACTTTTCCAAAGCCGACATTGTCCCCGATATGCCTCTGGCAACCGCTTTGCTGTATGCAATACGCTCCGATACACAGGATCTCGGCAGAGAAGCCACACAAACGGATATAAAGGCTTTTGACTTTCTTTATCCACTTGCCAATAAGCGAATGCTGAGTGAAATCCAGCGGGGCAGTGTCCCGAAAGAATATTTCCGGATGCTTTCGGAAGCCCTGCAAAACGCCAGAGTGCATGGCGACTCTATTCTTACGCATATCGGACAAATCAATAATCCTGACATGATAGGTGAGCTCGCCGATTTGTTTTTACGAGAAGAAGAAACGCACTGGACAATGTGCACAGGATTCTTTGAAGGCAGACTGCTGATATCCATTCGAACGTCACAGGAGCAAAACAGGGCCGACAAGGCGATTAAAAGAATCGTATCAAGAAGGGGGACCGGCGGCGGGCATCTGACCTATGCCGGAGGGCAG
>JAFGPJ010000282.1 GCA_016936275.1 Sedimentisphaerales bacterium | reverse complement strand
GAGGAGCGGTTCCGGCGAATCTTCGAGGAGGGGCCTATCGGCATTGCGACCTCCGGCGCGGACTTTCGCTTCACCCGGGCGAACGCCGCGTTTTGTGAAATGATGGGCCGGACGGAATCAGAGCTGAGGGAGCTGACCTTCCGCGACATTACGTACACGGAGGACCTCTGCCGAGACATTGAACCGATTCAAAGGCTGTTGCGGGGTGAGATTGCCATCTACCGGACGGAGAAACGCTACGTGGGCAAAGGCGCGGAAATCGTGTGGGGCTATATGACGGCCACAGCAGTGAGGAACGAGGCCGGGCAGTTTCAATGCTTTCTTGTCATGGTGGAAGATATCACCGAGCGCAAGAAAGCGCAGGAAGAGCTGAGAGAGCGTGAAGAAATGATTCGTGCATTTGTGGAAACGTCGCGCGAGTGGATATGGTCTATTGACGTCAACGGTATTCACACTTACTGCAATCCTGCAGTAGGACAGATTCTAGGCTATTCTGCAGATGAGTTAGTCGGGAAACAAAGCCTCGATCTTATACATAACGATGACAGAAGAATGGTCGAGTCGAACTTGCCGACCTGGATCGCTGAGAAGCGAGGTTGGAGTGACCTTATGCTCAGATGGAAGCACAAAGACGGTACATATCGCTATCTGGAAAGCAACGCCGTGCCTATCCTGAGTTCCGAGAACGAATTATTTGGCTTCCGGGGAATAGATCGTGATATAACAGGGCGCAAGAAGGCAGAGGAGTCGCTGCGCGAGAGCGAGGAACGTTTTCGCAAGGTGTTCGAGGAAGGCCCCATTGGCATGGTGCTGACGAGCCGTGACATGAAATTCTTCAGAGCCAATCCTGCGTTTTGTAAGATGCTTGGATACACGACGGGGGAAATGAGCGGTAAGACATTCCTCGATGTCACGCATCCGGCACATCGCAACGCAGACAGAGAGAATGTTGAGAAAATGTGGCGGGGCGAGATTCAACATTATATGACGGAAAAGCGATACCTTGCCAAGAATGGTGACATTCGCTGGGGAAGCCTGTCCACCTCCCTCATACGAGGTCAGGATGGGGAACCGCTTTACGCCTTGGCGATGGTCGAAGACGTCACTGAGCGCAAGCGTGCTGAGGAAGCATTGCAAGCATCGGAAGCCCGATATGCAGACTTGTATGAGAATGCCCCTGATATGTATGTTTCCGTGGACGCAGAGACCGCGCACATCTTGAGCTGCAATCGAACGTTGGCTCAAACTACGGGCTACGATAAAGAGGAAATCATCGGAAAACCTATCTTCGAGATGTATCATCCGGACTGTACGGAGGAGGTCCGGGCAACCTTTCAGCAATTTGTGGCAACTGGCGAAGTACGTGATAAGGAACTGCAATTGCGGTGCAAGGACGGCAGGAAAATAGAGGTGAGTCTTAACGTTTCGGCCGTCCGCGATGCTTCCGGAAAGATCCTTTACAGCCGGTCGAGTTGGCGTGACATAACGGAGCGCAAGCGTGCCGAGGAGGCGCTGAGAGAATCCGAAGAGAAATTCAGATCTCTCGCAGATCAGTCTCCGAACATGATTTTTATCAACAAGAAAGGAAAAATCGTTTATGCCAATAAAAGGAGCGAGGAGGTAATGGGATATAAAAGAGAGGAACTGTATTCTCCCGATTTCAACTATCTTACCTTAGTTGCGCCGGAATCGGTGGCCATGGTAAAGGAGAGTTTTGTGAAACATTCGAGAAGTGAAGAGGTTAGGCCATACGACTTTTGCCTCATAAATAAGGATGGCAGGAGAATTGAAGCGATTAACGCCAGTAAATTGATACAGTATGAAGGCCAGACGGCCATACTCGGTGTTGTAACTGACATTACGATGCGCAAAAGGGCCGAACATGCCCTGCGCGAGTCGGAGGAGCGGTTAAAGGTGCTGTTCCAATCAGCGCCTGATGCTATTTATCTTATCGACTCGGAAGGCAGATTCGTCGATGGCAACAGGGCGGCGGAGGAACTAATTGGATTTGCTAAAGAAGAAGTAATCGGTAAGAGCCTGTCTGAAACGGGTTTGTTGTCCAGTGAGCAATTGTCAAATGCACAAGCAAGTCTTAATAAAGTGGGTGCAGGGAAACTTTCTGGTCCGAATGAATATGTTGTCAAAAGAAAGGATGGAACCTATGTTTTCGTTGAAGTACGAACCTTCCCTGTTAATATAGAAGGCAGAATGCTGACCCTGGGAATTGCCCGTGATATCACAAAGCATAAACAAACTGAGAAAAAGCTGCTTGAACATCAGGCAAAACTTAAATCTTTGGCTTCTCAATTGTCGCTTACCGAGGAGCGTGAGAGATATCGTCTTGCTACGGATTTGCACGACCAGATCAGCCAGTCTTTGGTGATCTCCAAGATCAAGCTGGACCAGCTTCGCAAATCCTCGATATCGGATGAAATCAACGAGCCCCTGGAGGATATCAGTAGCTGCCTTGGACAGATTATAGACGACACGAGAGCATTGACATTTGATTTGAGCTACCCTATACTTTATGAACTGGGTTTTGAAGCGGCAGTGGCTGAATGGCTGACCGACCAAATTCAGGAAAAAAGCCAAATTAAAACTGAATTTGATGATGATGGGCGACAGAAACCGCTGGATGATGATATTCGCGTGCTCTTATTCCGTAACGTGCGAGAACTTCTTATCAATGTTATCAAGCACGCAGAGGCGAACAAGGTAAAAGTTACGATTCGCAGAGATAATAAGTATATAAATGTCGTGGTCGAGGATGATGGAGTGGGATTTGATCCGGTCGAGGTAACGTCAATGGCGTCGAAAAGAGCTGAATTTGGTCTTTTTAGCATCCGGGAGCGTCTGGAACAATTGGACGGAATGATCGAGATTGATTCAAAACCTGGTTTCGGCAGCAAAATTACAATGAGAGCACCGTTAAAATATAACAACTCAACTGATAGGATAGGTAAATGAATATTAGAGTTTTATTAGTTGATGACCATTCCATTATACGCGAGGGGCTGCGTTCGTTACTCGAGAAACAGCCTGGGATGGAAGTCGTTGCCGACACTGATGACGGTCGAAAAGCATTCGATCTTGTGCGGGAACTGCTGCCGGACATCATCATTATGGACATTACGATGCCAGGACTCAACGGAATCGAGGCAACTCGCCGGATTGTTGACGAGTTCCCTGCTGTCAAGGTAATTGCCCTGTCGATACACTCCAAAAGGAGATATGTAGCCGATATGCTCAGTGCCGGAGCTGCAGGCTATGTATTGAAGGAATGTTTGTTTGACGAGCTTGTTCAGGCGATTAAGGCAGTAGCTGCCGGGGGACGCTATCTTAGTCCCAGAATAGCAGACGTAGTCGTCAGTGATTACGTTAAGCGTCTGTCCACCACCCCGGAGTCGCCGTTTGAAGCTCTCAAAACAAGGGAACGCGAGGTGCTACAGCTTGTGGCCGAGGGAAAATCCACTAAACAAATCGCATTAGATCTGCATCTAAGCACTAAGACTATTGAGGCAAATCGCCGTCAAATTATGGAGAAACTCAATATCCACAGCGTCGCAGAGTTGACTAAATATGCCGTGCGTGAAGGATTGACTACTCTTGAGACATAAACATTCCAAACCGTACCCCGAATGTACTTATAGCCCCGACTTCCACTATGGACAGGCACCATATCACCAGAGATATATAATATAGGTTTTTCGCAACCAATATCGAGGAATATCCTGTTTATCTTTATAGACTATTTGTCGATAAAATTTATATGAAATAAGGTTTTACCGTACGACGAAGCCGGGTGTAAAGCGGTGCCGATGGATGGTCGCTTGATACACTGCTTTTTGGATTGCCGATAGTCAGGTATATTCGGTGTTCCAATTCGCCGAGGATTATAGGGACAGATAGTGAGCATAAGCCGATAGCAGCCCGATTGTTGTTTTAAGGTCGGTGTATATCTTGATGGATTTGAAACATGGCTGTTCGGTGGGGGGGCTGTCCTTATTACCTTACGTTTTAAATTCTCCTGATTCTTTTATTCCTTCCTGTAATCTGCATTCTATTTCCCATACTGCTCTTTTAACAGGCAAAACAAGGTAAGAAGACAGCATAAATTTAATTGATGACAGGATGGGAATGAGCTATTCTACAGCCAACTTTTTGTGCAGATAATTTGGGCTATGGTACAGTACAAACAGAAAGGCAGAAAACCTGTGAACGATAAATTTCCCCATGGTCCGGCATCAATTAAGCACGATTCTAAACTGAGAACGCTGAGGAAGATAATTGCCGGGCGTGATTGGCGATTCGGCACATCCTGTGCAATTCTGCAATCACGGCACCAATTCCGTGACTCATCAGTCCGGCCCAGGTGGATAACATGGACAGAGCAGTAAAGGAGCGCCGCCAGCTCGAAGTAGCTGAGACAGCAGAGTTGGAGCAAGCCGTAAATGAAATGTGGGTAAATCTACCGGCGAACTACCAATGGCTCAAGAATTGGGAGTACGTGTAGCGGCTCTTCAAACTGGCGGCTGGGAACAGTTTTGTGTGATAGAGTTCGATTCAATGTAAAACGCCGGATTCCAGGGAGGTTTTTTGTGAGATATTTGACATATTGTTTATTGATGATGGTTCTGGTCGGGGCATACATTATTCTGGTAAGCTGTAAGCAACAAACCAGCCAGGAGCCTCCATTATTGGGGCAACAAGTCGATAAGGAACCGCTGCTGCTTTTAGAGGACAGCAATAGAGACGAAAATCCGGACATTGATACCGGCAAGTTAGCAGATAACAGCCGGTGCTATGTATGCCATATGAATTATGAGGTTGACGAACTTACGTCCATTCACGCGAAGGCCGATATCGGCTGTGAGCGTTGCCATGGTGCATCGGATGCCCATTGCTCGGATGAAGACAATATCATGCCGCCGGATATTATGTATCCTGCCGAAAAGGTAAATTCGTTCTGCAAGAGTTGCCATCCGGATGGAAAACTCAGCGGGGGCAAGAAATTTTGTACCGACTGCCACGGGGAACATCGCCTGAGCCATCGCACGCGAAAATGGGACAAAGCTACGGGCAAGCTTATAGAGGACGGCGAAGTGCGGATGCCCACAGAGCAGTAGCAGCACAAGCCGTTGGAATTTAGGAGCTTTTACCTTTTAGGATTTTGTTTTCTGTTCCTGCGAGCAGTCTTTTAATGTTTTCGCGATGGCGGACAATGACCATCACCGGTATTGCTACAGCGGTAATTAATATCGGCCAGAGGCCGGCGAGTTCCCAATCCTGTTTAATTATTATGGCAGCAATCAGAGCAACAATAAAAGTAACCGAAGCGACGATTGAGGCCAGAGAGATATATCGCCAGATCAAAACGACTACTATCCATACTAAAAAAGCAAACAAGACACAGACCGTATAATAAGGCCAAAGCCCCAGTGCCATGCCAAAACTGGTCGCAACGCCTTTGCCGCCTTTGAATTTAATATATATCGGGAAGATATGGCCAAGTATTGCGGCACAGCCGACCGCCAGCCACAACCAGAACGTAAGAATGCTGTCAGGCTTGGCGATGAGCATCGTTACGAGCATTGGGAGCAGGCCTTTTAGCACATCCAGGACGAAGCAGAAATACGCCCACTTTCTGCCGAGGGCGCGGGAGACATTGGTTGCACCGATATTGCCCGAGCCTATCGAGCGTAAATCCTTGCCGTGTGCTTTTGCAATAAGCAGGCCGAACGGAATCGAACCGAGCAGATACGCAGCAATAATAGCGAGCGGGAAAAATATGTGCATTATTTTCGGCCTTTCCTTTGAAGGATGGATTCGTAAATATCTAATAATTGCCGGGCCGCCCGCTCGATCGAGATATTATCTTTAAGATTGTCCTCGATTATCGCCTTTGATGCGTTCTCGATATTTTTCGTATCTGTGAAATAGCGAATCGCTTCCGCCAGTGCAGCTATGTTCTCTGGTGTATCGATAATTTTGCCGTGCCGGTCGTTGACAAAGAAATCGGAAGCACCATTGAACTTCGTGGTTATCACAGGCTTGCAAGCCGCCAGGGCCTCGAGAATGTATCGAGAGCAAGGGTCATAGAAAGTCGGCAATACAGCCACGTCGGATATCGACATGGCATTTTGTATATTTGGAAGATGGCCGAGAAAAACTATCTTCTTATCTAAATTCAGTTTTTCAGCTAATGAGCGGAACTTTTGTATTTTCCCCCCGCCGGCTACTATAAGATATAAGGGCCGTGGTGCTGGTGCTTTCTCAAGAAGCGCCATCGCTTCGATCAGCACGTTAAGGCCTTTGAGCCGGAAATTATTCGCACCGAATAAGAAAAGCACCGGATTGGCGGAGCTTTCTATTGCAAGCTGCTGAAATATCTGTGTCTTGAGTTTTCCGGCGATTTCGGCATCAACCTGGTTATAGACCTTGACACCGTTGGGAACCAGGGCTATGCGCTTACTGTTTAGGTTATAATGGCTTGTAAACTGGTCTTTCACGTAGTTAGAAAGAGCGGCGATAATCGGGCCGTTGGGATCTCTGCAAAGTTTTTTTTCCGCCCACAGCAACTCTGATCTCCGCCGATTTGTAAAAGCCGTGGCTTTCTTATAAGAAGAGACCAGTTTGTTCCTGTAGCTTGCGGCGTTACGGATTATCGTTTCGGTAAAGCTTCCGCCAGGAGGTTGATATATATCTGCAAAGGTTAATGGAATAAGACTGTGAATAATATCGTAGTGGTTCCGGCCGATATGATTCGAAATCAATTTCCCAAAAGATGCTAATGAAATGTGTTTGCTTTGACCTGCCGGGCAAAGAATGTGGATATTGGCGGCAGAGTTATTACCCTGGGCGGCCAGTATGTCAACGTCAACGCCAAGTTGGCAAAGCGCCGAGGCCAATTCGTAAACAAGCCACTCGGCTCCGCCCAGAGATATATCGTAACGCTCTATTATTATTGCGACTTTCATTTTATCCAGGCACTATAATCGGGGCCAATCAGTTTGTAAAGGGGACGAGTCTGCCGTACTTAGTCTCACGTCTGGCGATTCGGTTGGCTTTTCTGACCACTTTACGGATAAACGCTTTGTCGTGTCTGTCCAGTGGTCTCTTTCCGGCATAACTTTTGTAAAAGCGAAGGCGGTCGGTCTTTGAGAAAGCACCGCCCGGGGCCGAATAATATAACTGAGATATATCCTTAACTCGAAACCTTTCTGCAAGAATGCGCGGCTTGAAAGCCCGCTGCAGATCGATCAGGTAAAATGTGCCGTCATCCGAGTAAAATATATGCGCGAGATAAAAATCCCTGTGGCGATAGCTTGTGGCATGAAACTTTTTGGCGAATTGACCGAGTCGATCTATGAAATTTCTTTGCTTTCTTAGATTTTCGGTTTTTAAAATATCTTTGAAGCAGTCCGGCAGCTTTTGCTCCAGAGGTTCGGCATTGGGAAGCTCTTCGGTTATTATAAAGCTTCTTTTTTCGAAAAAGACGCCCCATTGCTCGCCGTAAGAAACAGTTTTTGGAGTTTTAATGCCCGCTAACGTCAGGTCTTTCTTCGGGTCTAAATCAAATGACATCATGCTTTTACGAGCGTTATGCCAAAACCAGTTTTTAATTTGGGTCAGGGCATCGGGGTGATTGTAGCGTTTCAAATAAAGTATTTTCTCAGGATCGGATGTTTTAAACTCAAGGCGACTTCGATATTCAGGCAGGCTGGAGCCGCCGGGGTCTTTTCCTGAATTGAAGGAAAACAGGGCGTCAAATGATGTCAAACCGAGCTTCTCAAAAGCTTTTACAAATTCGCTGTCGACGAAAAACGACTGTGAAGTTTCTATAAATCTCTGTTCGGTCATTGCTCAGAGCCGGTTATTAATCACTCGAATCATTATCCTGCAGAAAGTAGTCTGAGATAACGCCCATGAAGCGATTATATTTAATGGCGTAATGGGACAAACCTTCTTCGGAGAACCGCTGAGAATATTTTTTGTCCTCGGCGTATACATTAGCAGATACCCCGGTCCATTGCTGTTCATCCATAGCCAATATTTCTTCGACGCGTTCAGCGTAAAAATCAGCGACGGGCAAATCCGACTTTGCATTAACAAACCAGGGCATAATGTGCCCGATTTTCTTCAGCAGCAAATTGTGTTCGGGGCCGAATTCCAGACAGGATTCATCAGTGAAATTTTTAAGCCTCTCCATTTTTTCAGAATTTATATATCCACCTTCGAGGCTGATTTGATGCGACTTTGTTCCCGGGAAAGGGAAAAAAAAGGTCCAGCGGAATCGGCCCGGTTTGACTTTGCCCATCAGTTCGATTGTCTGGAACACATCTTCGCGTTTTTCATGCGGAAAGCCGATTATGAGAAAGACCGAGCTGTGCATTCCGTTTTCGCCGACGATTCTGATAGCTTCGATAATATTATCGTTGCTCATGTGGCGATTGAGAATCCTGCTTCGAATTTCCGGGCTGCCCGATTCGACGCCGAACTTGACGATTTTGCAGTTGGCCTGTGCCAGAGCTTTGGCGCATTCGTCATCGAAAAAGCCGACATGGGCATTAACCACAAAGGGAATGTCCGAGACCTTCTTATAAGCCCGGCAGAATTCTTTCGCATATTCTTTGTCGAATGTGAACAAATCATCGTCGAAGATATACATTTTAATATTGCGATAGTTTTTCTGCAGGTACTCGATCTCTTCGATCATCTGCTTAACTGTAAATCTTCGTATATAATTAAGCTGCCTGAAACTGCATTTCAGGTCGTCTTTGTATGCTTTGACCATGACATGATTGAAGCAATATGTGCAAGAGAACGGGCAGCCCCGCGAAGCCATCAATCCGACCCAGCCGTTTTTCGCATCGACAAGTCTCTGGAAATCCATGCACTCGTAATCTTTGGGGGGCAGTTTCGTTAAGTCCGGCATGGGTCGTACGGGATTGATTTTGATTTCGCCTTCGTGCCGCAGGGCGAGATTGGGCAGGTTTTCGACGCTTTGGCCCCGGTCCAGTGTTTCGACAAATTCCAGGAAGGCTTCTTCGCATTCGCCCCGAAAGACATAATCGAATAAACCTGTGTCGAGGATTTCATTTGTGTTGACAAGGGCATGAATGCCGCCGATTACGAAAGGAACCGGGAATTTCTTCCTCGCCCAGCGGGCAATCTTTTGTGTATATGGCCATTGATTGGTTACTACTGAAAAGGCGAGTATGTCCGGCTTTTGATCTGTAACTCGTCTGATAAATTCTTCCTCGTCCGGCAGCGGTTCGATATCTTCACAAAGCTGCAAGAACCCGACCTCGTGCCCGGCATTTTTCAGGACCGAGGCCATGTGCGCCACACCATAATTGAAACCCAATTGTGACTCTGTCGAAGGATAGATAAAAAGAATTTTCATAATACTTCTGATTTTTCGTTTGGCGTATTGTCAATTACATGCGAGTCAGTTATCCACGGTCCTTTTTGCTGGACTGCCTTTGCGCTGAGGTGTTTTTATTTCCAGGATTTTCCGCCGGTGCTGCGGTGACAACCGGATTGCCGAGGTGCGTTCTTCCATTACACGCATGACAATCTCGTCCGTATTAATATGTCGTGGATCGGTTAACGTATTGACATGCACGATATTACATTGTGTATTGCCGCAAGCGCTCCACCGTCTAATGAAGCTTTTATTATTGCTGCCGGCAAAAATTGTCAGAGTGGGTGTTTGCACAGCGGCGGCAATATGCTGGCACGCTGAATCATAGCCGATAAATTCGTCACATTCGGCAATAAGGGCTGCGATTTCACCAATGGAGCATTCGACGCCGACTGTTCCGTGCGATATGCCGGGATATTCGGAATTCCCGAGACGGGCGTTTGCGGTTTGGTGGCCCTGATCCTGCAGATACGAAATCAACGAGTCGGAGCGGGAAAGCTCATCTTCTCCGAATCCCCTGTCGAGAAGAACTACTGTTTGCGGACTCTTTAAAATTTCTCCCAGCAGTTTTTTCTCGAAATCCGAATCCAGCCGTTTTCGTGGATTGTTCCCGATGCCTAAATTTATTGTAATGAGCTTTTTGCATCCGGCAGCTCTTATACTGCAAGCCATATTACGAGCTTGTCGCGCGACGGAGGATTGTGTCCAGATTCTTGGGAAGCAAAAGCCGGATACGCCAAAAACCATATCTATCCATCGATTTGCCAGCTCAGCCATACGAGCGTTTTTCCCCGATGAGGCGCATTTGCGGCTGTTGAAAAACAGGTAATTGTCATGATGGGTCAGCGGCAGAACACCCAACTGGGAAATTCTCGAATCAGGATCGATCAGCAGGATATTTTCTTCGCTATCCAGCGGCATTTCCTCGGCAAGAATGTTCGAAGCGGCGTGCCAGCTTGAAAAACGCTCGAAGAGTCCGCCCCGGCGTGCGTAGTTTAGCGGATGTATTCGTATGCCTGAGTTGCCCCCGAAAATACCTGAGAGTTTATCGCTGCCGATAATCACTATTTCCACCTGCGGGAATATCCTTGCCAGGCGTTGAACTATCACGCTCAAAATGGCTACGTCTGCTCCTATAGTCACGCGAGACAGCAGAATAATTTTTTCCGGAGGCTTTTCGATATCGTGCTTGTACTCCCGACTGTGTATAAAATTAGACCTATGATTGAGTTCTTCGAAGGAGGAAATTCCGAAATCTGTCAATCGTTTATCCAGTGCTGTTCCCGCTGGGACATTTCGGCAGTAAGTAATCACCTGAGACATGACCCTGCTGTAGATTTCTACAGGCATTTCTTCGTAATCATCGCATAATTCTTCCACAATGATTTCAAAGAGAGCTGCTGCCGCTCTGTTGTTCAACTGCATATCCGAAAAAGATGTGGCCATTTCACAGAGCAGGTCGATGTACTCAGGCTCGAAAGAACCGTCCTGGTAGTATCGGTCGATGAACGAAAAAGCAACCTGACGCGATAACCGGGATAGTTCTTCTTCGGGGCAGGGGATGTTTTTAAGGTCGAGCCACTTGCTTCGATATATAGATGGTTCCATTTAATTTTGCTCTTTCAGAAGTTTTTTAGCCGCCGTAAATACTTCAGTTGCTGTTATCTCTGTCATACATTGGTGCTCTTTGGGGCAGACTTTCTTGTGGCAGGGGGAGCAGTCCATCTCTTTTCTAATCACGATTGTCCTTTCTAAATTAGTCGCGTTGTAATCGGGATTTGTAGGCCCCATGATAACGACAACCGGCACGTCTAGAGCGACCGCATAATGCCTGGGGCCCGTATCGTTGGTTATTAGGAGATTACACCTTTGGATGAAAGGTTTAAGCAGCTCGAGATCGACTTTGTCGTCGCTGGTGTCGATTATGTCGGCTCGGCTTTTCGCTATAACAACCTTTGCGATAGATTCTTCGCCGGGGCCGGAAAAAAGCATAATTTTTGCTCCGAGTCCTGTTTCGCATAGTTTGGCCAGCTCGGCGAAATATTCCGGCGGCCAGCATTTAGAGGAACCGAAACTTGCTCCTGGATTTAGCCCTATCACGATATCATCTTTTTGAATCCCGTACTTTTGAAATAGTGATTCAGCCCGCTGACGGGTCTGTTGGTTGATGAAAAGTCTTGGTTGTAATTTTTCAGGTACATTCAGGCCCAGCCAGCGACAGATTTCCAGGTAACATTCGACTGTAGGCATTAGTACCGTTCGGCTATTATTACGAATCGGTTTCGGGCCGCCGCTTAGAAAAATCCCTCTAAAATTCTGTCGGTAGCTGTAAGTATATTTTACACCTCCAAGCCATGTGCTAAGAGCTGATCGGACGGAATTGGTCAGCAAGACCGCCATGTCAGCTTTGTGATCCTTTATTTGTTTCGTCATGCGCCAGAATCCCGCCCAGGATTTATCATCACAATCGATAAAGCCGTCAAGCCAGGGCCCATCCCGGAGTATGCCCTGAGCGTTCTTTTTCACTATGCCGATGATTTTGGTCTTGGGGAAACTTTCCCGAAAGCAATCCAGCGGAGGGGTGGCCATAACAATATCACCCACCCAGTTTGGACAACGAATAATCAATGTATCAGGACGATTTATGGCCTTTTCTATCATATATATTTAATCTGAACTTACGATCTAACTTTGCTCTATTAATTAATTACGGATATATTTTTAATTTTAAGCAACCCAGGATAATACCAAATTTCAACCTGTTTTTACAGATTTTATTAGGAAATTGGAATTTTTGTTTCTGTTCTATTTATGCGAATGATATAAGGAAATGTCCAGAAAATGGGGTGTACCGAGGGTATTTCATGTAAAATAGGATCAGCAAAAAATAACATTCAGAGCTATTTTTTACCCTGCATTATGTAGAATGTCAGCGTCATAAGCTGGAAAATGATAGCAAAGCCAAGCGCAATGAAAACCAAATTGTCCTGTCTCTCCGGGCTCATCAGGAACCATACGGTGACGAGCAGGCAGAATAAAACGACAATTTGTACTACCCCCGCCAGTAGTCTCATTACGGAGAATTCGCCAAACATCTCCGCTCGCTGCATGTTTTTGAGCTGTACCAGAATACCGCTGAGGAGTTCTTCGGTTTTGTCCGTGGGAATATTTTGCTCGGACTGCTGTATTTTCAGTTTTGTGGGCTTTGTTTCCGGCTCTATAGTTTCCAGAGCAGGTTGTTGCGCATTAATTTGCTTGGTTGGCTCAACTAAATCTGAAACCTGTACGTCAGCTTCTGAAGTCAGAGCGGTTTCATCTGTGAGAGTTGGCTGAATTTTTTTCTCTTGCTCGGAAGAAGAACGCAGGTGTTTCTTGATAATATTGACTACCTCCTTGATATTAACGGCTCTGTAGTCGGGACTTACTCCGGCGGGTAATACTGGTGAACTCAGCTGTTTTTGGCGTGAAGGCGGCATGTCGATCAGTATCGTTTTACAACCGGCGCGAAGACCGGCCTCGATGTCCCGGCTGCTATTGCCAATACACCAGGATTGGCCAAGGTCTATATCCATTTCATCGGCGGCCTGCAGCAGCATACCGGGGCCTGGTTTTCGGGAATTGCTTTCCTTGCGGTATTTCGGGACAACACCTTCCGGATGGTAAGGGCAGTAGTATATCCGGTCCAGAAAAGCGTTATTTTCGACCAGCAACTGTTTTAGCCGGTCATGAATATCGCCGAGCACTTTTTCGGTGACAATCCCGTGTGCGACAGCCGATTGGTTCGTAACTACGACCAGCTTGTAACCAAGGTTTTTTAGCTGGATGAGCGCTTCTGGAACGCCATCCATCAGTTTTACCTGCTCGGGATCATTGATGTAGCCGGGATCCTCGATTAAAGTGTCGTCACGATCCAGGAATATAGCTTTGTCAGACATATTTTTGAAATCCGTTTCTGGTTTAACCGCTCGTAAAATCCTTCTCTATAAGGTCGCAGATTATATGATAAGCGAGCTGATGAATCTCCTGGCTTCGCGCCGTTGATTCGGCATCGGCACACAGGCAAATGTCCGCCATCTGCTCCAGTACGCTGCCGGCCCTGCCTGTGAACGCAATAACACAAGCGCCTTTTTCTTTGGCAATTCGGGCAGCGGCAATGACGTTTGGCGATGTGCCGCTGGTCGAAAAAGCCCATAGAATATCACCGTTCCTGACAAGCGCCTCGGCCTGGCGGGCGAAGATTTGTTCATAAGAATAGTCGTTCGCTATACACGTCAGTACGGATGTGTCGGTAGAAAATGCCACGGCGGCCAGCGGTTTTCGTTCTCTGGCGAATCTGCCCACAAATTCGCCGGCGATGTGCTGTGCGTCCGCGGCCGAGCCTCCGTTGCCGCACAGGTAAACGGTGCCGTCCTGCTTTAATGCGTTTGTGATCGTTCCGGCAATAGCAGCAACCGTCTCGATGCCGTCTTTCCCAAAATTAGCGGTCATCTTCTTGTGTGTTTCGATGGCTTCGATTATGTGCTTCTTTGTATCTGGATTCATCGGGATTTTGCTTCCAGTGATTTCATTTCCTTGATAGTAGCGGTCGAGCTTTTACCGTTGACGAGGGGGGCAAGAGTAACTTTGCCGCCGTAAGATTCGACGAATTCCCTGCCGACCACGCCTTTAATCGCCCAGTCTTCGCCTTTAACCAGCACATCCGGCCTGACTTTCATGATCAGGTTCAGCACGCTCGGCTCATCGAAAAGCGTGATATAATCGACCATTTCCATTGCCGCCAGCAGGGCCGCACGGTCGTCCTGGTTATTAATCGGCCGGCCGGGACCTTTGATCGCTCTGATCGAGTTGTCACTGTTCAGGCCCAGCACGACGATGTCACCCTGTTGCCTGCAGAATTTCAGGTATTCGATGTGCCCCCGATGAAGTACGTCGAAACAGCCGTTCGTAAAGACGATGGTCTTTTTTCTCCGGCGGTGACGGGCAAGCTCGCTCAGCAATGAATCTATAGTTTGGATTTTTCCGCTAATGCCCCGGTTCCGGCCGGCAATCTCATCGGCTATTTCCTGGATAGTAACTGTTGCCGTGCCGAATTTTTCCACTTCGATTCCGCCGGTTATATTTGAAAGCTGCACAGCGGTTTCGTAATCACATCCTGATGCCAGCGCCGCTGCAAGTGTGGCCAGCACCATGTCGCCGGCTCCTGTCACATCATAGACGCTTCGGGGCCGGGTTGGTATCATCAGGCACTTATTTTCTGTCTTGAGATACGCTCCTTCCTTATCGAGCGTAATGACTATAGCTTCGAGCCGCAGCTTTTGAAACAGATAATCCGCCGCTTTAGCAGCCTTCTCTGAATCGGAGACCTCGAAACGGGCCGCTCCGGAAGATTCCTTACGGTTCGGTGTTATGGCCGTGGCGCCGGTATATTTCGAATAATCGCTTGTTAACGAGGGGTCTACCAGAATCTTCTTATTTGCCTGGTTTGCCAGCCGGATCATTTCCCGGCAGAGTGAATCGCTCAACAGGCCTTTGTTGTGGTCCTGCAGACAAACCATGTCGACATCCGGTAGTTTGTCTTTGTATGCTGATAAAATCGACTCTATCAGGTCGCCGGCAAAAGGCTCGGTGGATTCCTTGTCCATTCTGATTAATTGCTGGCGATGAAGATGTTGTGCAAGCCCGATGAGTCGTTGCTTGCTGGTGGTAGGGCGGTTTGCCGCCTGAAGCAGACTGTCGATATTCGCCCCGGCCTCGATTAGTTTGGTTTTGAGGATTTCGCTGTCCCGGTCATCTCCTATTATACCAAGGCAGCAGGCTTTTGCGCCTAGCGCAGTGAGATTGGCCGCGACCGAGCCTGCACCGCCGCAGCGGTATTCGGTTTCGGAAATTTTCAGGACCGGCACCGGTGCTTCCGGGCTGATTTTTTCTGCGTCGCCATAAATGTAGACATCGAGCATAAAGTCGCCCACGACCAGAACTTCCGGCGAGCCGATGTCATTTAGAATTTTCAGCAGGTTTTCGTACATATTATTACGGGTCAATTTTATTGCTTCTGATGGATTTTACCCGCTAATGTTTGTTTAATCAAGGTTGTTAATTTGTCATGGCCGGCAATGAATTTTATCTCAATTGCCAGACAGGCGAAAGGCGGATGCGGTTGTGAAGCCGAATTCCCCGATTCGAGTTTTGAACTAACCTTTGTCCAGTCCTTTTGTGTTGTTAGTATTAAGTCCGCTCCGAGCTCTTTTGCCCGTTCCGTTATTTCAGTTAAACATGTGCTGGTGTAATGATGGTGGTCGTCAAAGACCGCCGAGCCTGCTGGTTTTGCCCCGAGGCTCTTGATGGTGTTCAAAAAGGCGTCCGGATTGCCGATGCCGCAGAAGGCGAATACTTTTTTGCCCTTTAACTGCTCAATGCTGATTTCTTTATCGTCTTTTGATTTTGCATAAACCGGCGCGTGCACCGATTTTGCAATTACCATGTCTGATTTTATTGCTCGCAGCTTTGTTTCAAGTTTGTCTAATTCAGCGTCAGTGACCTGGTCGCATCGGGTGATAACGATTGCACCGGCCCGTTTCAGCGATGAGACAGGCTCCCGCAGCAAGCCTGCCGGCAGCACCTTGCCATAGCCGAATGGTTGAGTCGCATCGATTGCTATAATGTCGAGGTCTCTTGCCAGACGGCGGTGCTGGAAACCGTCGTCCATAATCAAAACATCCGCTGTGTATTTGTCGATTGCTTCTGCTGCTCCCGCCACACGATCCGGGTTTACAATAACTTCAGCTCCCGGGCAGCTCTCGGCAAGAATCGCAATTTCATCTTTGAAGTCTTTGCTCTCTTGTGATTTTGCTTTGTAGCCGCGAGTAAGTATTGCGCACTTGTAGTTTTGACTTATCAGATTGCACAACCAGGCCACGAGCGGAGTTTTCCCCGTCCCACCGGTCGTTATGTTACCAACGCAAAGGATTGACGCGTCAACATTGTGCATCTTGAGTAATCTTTTTGAATACAGGAAATCCCGCAGCCGGACGACAAACGAGTAACCAATTGCCGCTATTCCCAGAAGAAACCTCAGTATGCTCGCACTGATGCTGCTGCTTTGGCCTGAGATCAATTTGCAATAGGTTTGCTGATTCAAGCAATGGATCCTTTATTCCTCCGGCTCTCTTGGAAGATTCCTAAGATTTTGTTTGTACCGCTCTTTATTAAACTCTTCCTTGTTCTTGCCGATGCAATAAATCTCAACGCAGATCGCCTGACCAATCAGTTTCTTTGCATCCTTTTCCGAGAATCCCCCTTCACGAAGTCGCTCGAATGTTTCCTTTGTCTCAGGCGGCTCTCCCGCGGTCATTTGATTATCAACAACCTCGAATATTACTGCCTGCAGGCATGGATTGTATTTTTTCATGTGCAGCACTTGCCTGTTGAGCTTAATTGGAAAGCTCTTTTAACAGAAACTCGGTGGCCCGCCCACAAGTCACTCCATTTCTACCGCCGTTCGGCACTAAATTAGCCGCTGTTAGTGCATCGAGAGCTTTCAAGATACTTTTCTGATGATCCGTATATCCAATGAAGCTTAGTAATTCGCCGGTTGCTTTTACTACTGCTACCGGAGAGGCGAATTGACCTCTGTTCTCTTTGATCATGCGAGTTCCTGTACCGCCGCCGGCTTCGAACATGCCCTGGCTGAAGCTCACATTAGCCGACCCTACACCACCTATTCCGCCTACATACATACCGGCTTCATCACCGGCCATATCTCCGACAATATTGTTACATACCATTGAGGTCAGCTTAAAAGTTTTGCCTGTTTTTTCACCCTTCATAGCTTTAATCTTCTCGGGCTGAGTCAATGTATATGAAAAGTCGTCCGGTTTTACGCCGAGATAATCAATCTCAGGGAAATTCTCATCAATATAAGCCCTGGCCCAATTGAGACCGGCCGCATCAGGCCTTATTACATTGTCCTTGAAGTTGAGAACAACGAAATCATTATTGTTTTTCTTTGCATGAAGGCAGGCCAAATGTGTCAATCTCTCAATGTCGATACGAGCTTGCGGCCAAAAACATAATGAGTATTCATCCTGACCGTTAATTTTCATCATTCCTGCGGATTTTGCATCCTGGTAAGGTGTACCAAAATTGCAGCGGAAAACCGTAAAATCTATTCCCATTTCATCGTTCTTAATGTGACGCACACATGCAAAAAGGTCCATATATTGCCTCATCCACACATTGGCACTCGGCACATTCGGATATTTGGAGCTGTCCGGTGTCTCAAGCGGCATCTTGAGAATTACATCGCATTGGTCAATTACTTCAATAGATGATGGAGGGGCAACTACGTCGAGCTCAATTCTCTTTTCAATAGTAAGGTCCGGGATCTCAACCACTATGATATCACCTTCGGCGATTTCATCGGAAAGCATGTTTTCCAGAATTGTCCTGGCGGCCTTGGCGACTATCGGGCCGATTCCGTCCCCGGGGGCAAAACCGATTTTAAGTGGACGTTTTTTCCCCAGATCAACGGGTACGAATTTCCCTCTTGATTCTATCGCTTTTAAAACGCGTGCCTTCTCTTTTTCTAAAAGTTCGGCCAATGCTTCAAAAGGATTGTAGCTACCCTCAAAAATATCCGAAAATTCAGTCATTAAGATCGTCCTGCTCTATATTATTTTCTCTTATAATTTTATGTGGTTAAACTAATCATTTTAATATAGATTGTCAAGGATTATAATCAACGATAATAATTAGCAGGAATCCGAAAATGAAAGTCTATCTTGTCCGGCATGGAGATGCAGTCTCGTCGGGAGTCGATCCGCAAAGGCCGCTGAGTGAGCAGGGTCGTGCCGATGTCCGAAAAGTTGCTTCTTTCATTAAACCTCTGGGAATATCCGTCGAGCATATCTGGCACAGCGGTAAATTGCGGGCTGCACAGACCACGGAAATTCTTGCTGATTCCGTCAAGGCGGAAAAGGGCTGCTCCGAGCATGAAGCTCTCGGCCCGAACGACGATGTCACAGTCATCGCCGACGAGCTGGATGCTTATAATACGGATATAATGATAGTAGGTCACCTGCCTTATTTGGCGTACCTGGCTTCGCTGCTTACTGCCGGCAGTGAAACCGCCGACGTCGCTGCATTCGATGCCGGCTCAATCGCCTGCCTAAACCGCGGCGATCCCGGCCGGTGGCGGATTGAATGGATGATAGCACCGAAAAATTTGACTTAGCTGTAAGACACGAAACAAAATCTCAATAATGAGGACCGATTTAAAGGAATATTCTGATGCGAAAGACATATAAATCTCTATGTCGGTACATTTGCTTAATGGTGCTTATTGTTTTGATTTTTCTGCCAGGAGTATCACCGGCCGCGGATGTTGGCGGCTTTCTGGATGCAGTGCCGTTTGGCGAGCTGAAAAGATGGGATGGTGACGGCAAAGATTACGGCGTTTTCTGGGAGGATGCGCGCGATATCTTCAAGGTGGTTGTGACGTTCGCCGATACTTCGCCTACCGTCAAGCCAGACGGGGTGGCACTGGAATACTGGCAGTCCACCTGGCCCAATCAGCGGATTCCTCGCGATAATCCCAGCGGAGCGGGCAGCTCAGGCTGGCTCAACATTGGCGACTGGTACCAGGGCCGGTGGCTGAAGGCCGATGTGGATCTTAAGGTCGAAGGGAGAACCTGTACGTTTACCTTCAATCCCGTCAATGCTACCGAGTTTCCAAAGTTGAAGAATTTTGTAGCGACCTATCGTTCGACGCTTAAGCTGCGCATCGTCGGTAAAGAGCCGCTTGCTGAAATTGACAGATTCGAGGCCTATACCGACTCGGTTTGGCAGAGCCTGGACTTCGAGGTCGAGTGGGAGGCTGACGCTGAAACACAGCAGCAATTCCGGGACGGCAAGCTGGAGATATTCAACGGCCACATCAGACAAGTTAAACCTCTCTTTCCCGAAAGCAAACTGAAAATCTCTCCGGATTATCGCTGGACTTCGACGGACAAAAGCAGCCCAGACGATATCCGGGCTGGGATTCTTTTCGCGAGGGCTAACCGATACAATTCGTTCGATGAGACGGTAGTGACGATGCGCTGCGGTCAGGCAACGTTTTCGTTTGCGGCATCGGACCTGCTCAAGCGGGGTCATATCTTCATGCCCGACTTCGGCGTCATCGTCCGCAGGGCCGGTGACAATACGACCTATGCGGCTGCTAAGGAGCTTTGGCAGCAGAACCGTTCCATGAACATCTATACAAAGGTAACAGGCGAAACAGAACAAACGTTCGACCGGGCGTGGAAGGACATCCCGACAAAAGAATCCTTTTATATCCCGCTGGGCTTCGACGGAGGCCGGCAGTATTTCGGCGTCGAACCTGACGGCAGCGCTTACTGCCGCTATAACTGGCTGACCCGCATCCCCGGCAGAGACACAAAACAATGTCTTTATGATGGCGATATCATCCGGTACCGGTTCGGACTTTCTGAAGCGGAGCTGGTCGAGCGGACTATCGTGGATGGATGTCTGCCGATGACTGTTACGCAATGGCGGCGGGGCGGCGTTCATTATCGCCAGACGGCATTTGTCGTGCCTTTCGACGGCATCCCCAAAGAAGGGGGCTCGATTTACGCTGATGACACTCTTGTGCTGATGGTCCGCTTCGAGATGACGCGTGAGCAGGCGGATGCGGATGCCCGGCTCAATTTTGAGGTGGTAACTGATAAGTCCGAAAATCTCGCTCTCGACGGGGGCTTCATCTACGTTGCCGGTTCACAGCCCGAACGGCTCCGGATGCTGGTGACTTCTCCCGATTCGGCTGCAAACTATTCGCTGGAGCGGCAGGGCGGCAAAATCGTTTATCGCGCGTCGCTGTCGCAGGGCAAGCCGAATCGCACGCTGGAAGTGGCGGTACCATACATAACGCTGACCGAACGGCGGCTGTGGACCCGCTTGAGCGAGCTACGATATGATAAGGCGTTCGAAGAGGTGCGTTCCTATTGGAGCAGGCGCGTTAAACAGGGGACGCAGATTATTACGCCCGAGCCGATGATTAACGATTACTACAAAGCTACCGTCTCGCATCTTCTTCTCAATACCGACCGCCAGGTCGGAACCAGCGACCGTTACGTTTCGAGGGTCGGGACATTTTTCTACGGAGCTTTCAGCAACGAATCGTGTATGATGATAAGCGATCTCGACCGCCGGGGCTATCACGAGCGGGCCGAGCGCGCCCTCGAAACGTGGCTGCATTATCAAAGCAGCGTGGCATTGCCGGGTGCGTATTCGACCCATAACGGCGTGTTCTACGGCGCCGGCGGCTACGAGGATGGTGGCTATAACCAGCACCACGGCTTTGTCCTGTGGTGTCTGGGCGAGCATTACTGGTACACGCGTGACGCGGAATGGCTCAAACGCGCGGCGCCGAAGATTGTCAAAGGCTGTGAGTGGATTATCCGTGAGCGGCAGCGAACCATCGCGCAAGCCGAACATGCTCCAATACAAGCAATCGAGCGTGGTCTGCTGCCGGCCGGCTCACTCGAAGACATTCGCGACTGGCGCTGCTGGCTGTCGAATAATGTTTACTCGTGGTGGGGCCTGGATAACGCCGCAAAAGCCCTTGCCGATGCAGGTCTGCCTGACGGCAAGCGCCTCATGAAAGAGGCCGACGCTTACCGCCGGGACATAGTCGCCGCCTTCACCGAAGCGATGCGACGCTCGCCGGTGGTCCGTCTTCGGGACGGGAGCTGGATTCCGCATATCCCGCCGGAGGTGCATCGCCGCGGTCGGACGTTCGGCTGGATTACCGAGACGCTCGAAGGAGCAATTTCTATGATTCGTATAGGCATGATCGATCCGTGGGACCGCATGGCCACCTGGATTATCAAGGACTACGAAGACAATCTCTATATCTCCGAGCGGTACGGCTACAATATCACAGGCGAACAGTTCGACCGGTACTGGTTCAGCAGGGGCGGCATTTCGATGCAGGCAAACCTGCTGTGCAATCCGATTCCGTACCTGCTGCGAGATGAGCCGAAGCACTTTTTGCGGGCGTACTTCAACGCCTTTGCTACGAGCTATTTTCCCGATACGCGGATGATGACCGAGCACGCTCTGCCCAATATAGGCGACCATCGCGGCGACCACTACAAGTCCTCGGACGAGGCCAATTCGACCTACTGGCTGCGATTGATGTTCGTCCAGGAACGCGGCGATGAATTATGGCTCGGTGCGGCGGTCCCGAGATACTGGTTAGCCGATGGAAAAACCTGCTGCATCGAGGACGCCCGAACCTACTTCGGCCCGATGTCGGTCAGATACGAATCGAAGGTTTCACACGGCCGGATCAACGCGACCTTCGATCCGCCGCGACGAAATCCGCCGAAGAAAATCTATGTCCGTTTTCGACACCCGGAAGGCGAAAAAATGACCCGCTGCGAAATCGACGGCAAACCGTATAAAAACTTCGATCCTGAAAAAGAATGGGTGGTGCTAACCGACTGTCCCACGAGGCAGACACGAATCGCTGCGTATTATGACTAACGATGGAGTAATTGCTTGAGTTTTCGTCTGAAGGTACAGGTTGTCAATTATCTCTTTATTTTGCCGCATTGATTTTATCGTTGAGTTCACCCAACCTGAAACCCTCGTTTGTTACAATGTGCCGATTATCGTCAAGAGTAAGGATCAACCAGGGCAGTGATTGAACGCCCCAGGCGAAGCGAATTTTCTCATTATTGCCTTTGACCATACCGACCGGAAAGGGAATATTGCTCTTCTTTACCCATTCGTTGAGTATGTTCTTATCGATATTCGATGTCTGGATTGCAATAGCTGTTACTCCGTTTTCTTCCAACTGCTCGGCCTTTTTCGCGAGTTGCGTAATACAATTTCGTGACGGCCGCTGCTCCATGTCAAAGAAGCAGAGAAGCATATTCTTGCTGCGAATATCGGCCGGCGGCAGCTCTATCCCCGGCTCTTTCAATCCAGGAAGTTGCTTGCCATTTAGGTTATTAGTTGGACGATGTGCTATAGCGGATCAAACGATTTGCATCGTACACGTCAATCGGAAAATCCTATATCGTCCAGCATGATGCAGCCGGTATCGGAGCGGTCGAATATGAAGCGGATGCTTTCGAGCTTGGCCGGATCGAGTAAATCATTCTTTTCGATGAAGCTGTGGAACGGTATTTCATAGGTCTGGAGGATTCGTTCGGAAAATTCTTCGATAAATTTCCTCTCCAACCATTTCCATTTGGCCAGCCTGACCGGCAAGGCCGGATGCACAGGCCCGACGGAGCTGAGCGGCAAAGCGGCACAATGTCCCTGGTCGTCACAAAGTTCGATGGTAAGATCAAGAGGCTCGTACTGGTCGCCGTTTGCCGCCCCGATAGAGAATACAATACCCATACTTCGATCCAAATCCAGCTCTTTAACGACTTCAGAGCTTAGCATAATCGTATATGAGCCGACATCGCTTGAATTGGGTTCTTGTCCGTTCTCGTTGATCCATTCGAGAACCACCGTTGAGCTTTCCTGGTCGGAGTCTTCCTTGGTGCGGTAGGGGACGTGGGCTTCTTTCCACGTCCGGAGGTTCTCGCCGTCCAATCTTCCGCCGGGCATAGTCGTGGTTGTGACGTCGAAATCTTCCTCAAAATCGGCGATGATTATGAAATCAGAGTCTTCGTACCGGTTGATATAAATATCCTCCGGCAGCCACTGGGCGGCTTTGCGGATGTCTTTGAATATCGGCAGATACTCGTCCCTGTTGTTAAGAGTGGCTTCGAGAAACGCGGCAATGAGCACTTTTGCGACTTTACGCTGGCTTTCGGTATCCATTATCGGTTTGTCGTTGAGCAGCCAGCCCTCCGGGCCTCTGGCATTAAGCCTGCCCCAGGCCGTGTTGAACCGGTTGTGGTTCGCCCGATAGACATAAACCGCGGATTTGAACCAGAAGTGTTCATCCGTAAAATACACGCGATTGAACTGTCGCAGTCCCATGAACGTTGACACGTCGGCGTCGTGACCACCCTGTATGACGAGATAGTTGACGTTCTCCAGAGCGGTAGCATGTCCGGCCGGTTTGTATTGCCCGTCGCAAGGTGCGATAGCTATTATCGACCTGATGTCGAAATTATAATCGAGCCTTATATTGGCGTCATCGGGGTAACATTCGAGCCGGTTAAACGCCGCTGCGTGTGCTGCCGATTCTCCGCCGCGGGAATGACCGATCAGCGCGATTCGGTCCATATCCACCTTGCCTTCGAAAGCGTGCCCTTCAGTGATGTTCCACGTGTCCCAGACATTGAGATGCTCCAGCAGGATGAACGCACGAGCGTCGTTTTCACCGCCGAACTTCTGGTTCAGAAAGTTCTCATCAACAGACACGGCGATAAATCCCCGGCTGGCCAGAAGCTTGCCGAGATATTCATAGCCGGGATCGGAAAAATCCTTCATATTGTGATTGCCGTGCACTATCAGAATAAGTGGAAAAGGCCCGTCGCCGTCCGGAAACCATACACGGCCGTTGAGCGGCAGGCTGTCAAAGTCGAATCCCCAGTAGCGAGGCATCCTATCGAAAACGCTCATGAACGGCCTTGCATCAACCGGGTCGGTCTTGAAGTCCACGTCCTTGCCGTATTCCTTGCGATGCTTGTCGCCGCCGCTTCCGTAGAAATATGTGCGATATGAATAAGTCCCGTCAACGGATGGATCGGGCGCATCTATCTGCTTGACGTAGTAGTCATTCATATAGGAGATGTCCGTCAGATGTGATGTCGTGCCGCAGCCGGAAAGAACCAACGGCAAGAGAATAGCCGACGACACGAAATAGAATCCTGATCGGACCGATTTCCGGCATTCGCTTTTCCCGTTGCTATTATTAGGGGGCATATAAGTCTCCTGATACGGACACATTGTTTGAATACATTACGATCGACAACGGCCCGATAAGGCTACAATATCCCGGCGAAATCCACAAGAAAAGTTTTTCTTTATAAAGTTTGAAGTACTATTTATTATCTATCTAAAGACAAATTCAAAAGATAGCTTTTTATCTTTGATTATTACGTTATGTCTCTTACAATTGGAGTCAATCAAGGGACGCAAATAGTGAATAATCAGAACGGCAATATATTCAAAAGAAACTTTTTTGTGATTTTATGTTTTTTCGGTTTTCATATCTTCATCACGACAGGATGTGTGACCACGCCGAAATTGCCGCCGGAGGACAGAAAACAGGACATTCAGTTTCTGGCGGACTGGGCGAGAGACTACAGCCCACTGGTGGAGCTTAATGAGAAGCACAAGGGAACACCAAGTTATGAGGTACTGTTGCCGAAATATCTGGAGTTTGCCGAACAGGCTCAGAGCAACGAAGAGTTCTATCAGGTCGTATGGGGATACTTCAGCATCATCGGGGCCTCCGGTCACGCATATCTGCTTCCTGACAACGCCTTGAAGTGGCTTTCCGTTGGTTCGCTGTTGGGCGTATGCAAATACGGGATTTCGCCCTGGCAATTCCAGCAGGCGAGGTATTGGCCGGAACTGGCCGGTAATCTCTCTACCCGGGCCCATCCGCCTTTCCAGGTCGAGGGCAAGGAGGGCAGGTACTTCACCGGCGACGACTGGCAATACGATGGAACCACCATTCCCAAAGGATCGGAAATTCTCAAGGTCAACGGGATGACCTGCCCACATTATCTGGATTTCATCAAGGCCAAAACTTCACTGAAGTATGATGCATATTCTAAAGATTGGGCAGATTACTTCCTGATGATTATCGATGAAGGTACTTCTTTTAAAGGCTGGCAAGTC
>JAFGPJ010000281.1 GCA_016936275.1 Sedimentisphaerales bacterium | reverse complement strand
GAGCCGGTCATCGTGTAAGTGCCGGCCGGGCCCTCAACGAAACTGCCGACAGATGCCGGATAGCCCCTGAACCAGATAGACAATTCGCCGACATCGTGTTGAGTCCAGTCGCGCCGGACGCTTAGAGTCATCTCTGTTTCCGAATACTTCGAGTAGCCCTGTTTATTATTGTCGTAAAACAACGGCATTGATTGATTACCGGTGTGAACAATAGTCTCTTCGGTGTATGAGCTGGTGTCTTCGTCGCCTACAATTGCACCTGTCCCGTTACCGGCATAGTAAGGTGGTACGAGCGGACTTCCATACCCAATACCGTCGTGCCATGTAAACCAAATCTGGTTGTCTTCAGAGTTGTAGTCCTCAAAGTCATCTACGATTAAATAGTCTGCTACTGTAAAGCTCCAGAGACTGCCCGTGCTGACCATCGTGTCCTGATTGTATTCATCGATTCGCCAGTAATATGGCCCGGTCCCCCAATCAAGATTTTCCGCTGGATTATAACTGGTTGCTGTCTGCCTGCCTCGATAGATGCCCGAGGTATCCGTGCGGTCGGCTATTTCGACAAAGACTCGATCCGTGCCGAAATATACATCATGTTGAGTTGCTCGGTTTCCCGGCGAGAAGCTCAGGGGCTGTTTTATTTCTTCGACATCCACTATTGAATTGCTACCAGGATTCGGATCCCATGCGATCAGCGGGTCACCTCTTGTAAGTTCTGCTATCTCGGCCTGTGTCAGTGCCGTATTATAGATGCGGACTTCATCCACCGCGCCGGTATAAAAGTCGCTCGGCGTTGTGCTGTCCCATTCCTGTCCTATCGAGAAGCGTGTTATTGTATCCAGAGTGAAGTTGGGATCATACATACCTGCCCGAACTGCATCGACATAAACATATCCTGTCGATCCGCTTCTGACAAATGTCAGCATGTGCCAGTGACCGTCATTTATCGCTGTAGGGAATTCTGTGTCTGTGCCGGTATCATGCACATAAGGATTGCCGTTAACAATACCGAACATGAAGGGATGGCCGCTTGCACTATCGTTACCTGCAAATATCTCGCCTTCCGACGTTTGCGCGGTTTTGATCCATATGTTAAGTGTGATGTTGGTATTTGTTATGTCATTATCGACAGCATCAATTACGACATAATCCGAGCCATCCAAATCCAGCGCGCTGTTTACGACACCTTCGACCCACTTTGGGTCACCACCTAATGCAGCATGATTTTCATAACCCGAGAAATCAAGCGAGGTGCTGCCGTAACCCTCGTCGAATTTCCAGAAGCCGACGAGGTTGGGATCGGTAACTGAGATTTCAGGTCTTGTTCTGAAAGCCCATACGTCGCCCTTATATACGTTCCTGCCGTCAGATTCATCAACTCGCCAGAAGTATGCCGTGTCTTCTGCAAGGGGACCTGGATTATAAGTTGTTGACCTTTGCAATGAAGCTCCCTTTGCATTGTTGATGTCGTTATAACTTGTGCCGAAATAGACATAGTGCCCTGTGGCGCCAAGGCCTGCCGTCCAGTTTAGCCTCGCATTCAGGGCCTCATATTTTCGGCCGTGAGACGGTTCGGGATTGTAAGCTGTTTTGGTCGAAACCGTAAAACTCCAGATCGGCCCTTCATATATTGTGACGCCGTCGGCCTCAACTTCGTCGATACGCCAGTAATAGGTTGTACCTGGAGTAAGTCCGTCCGGAAAGGGATATCCGGAATATCCAACAGGTAACTGCGTTTCGGTCTGGTTGCCCTGAAATGCATCGTCGGTGCGATCGCTCACATTTGTAAAATTGTCGTCAAAGTACACATTATGAGAAGCTGCGGTATCTCCAGGCTCCCACATAATGCCTCCCCATGTATTTTGATAATAAGCACCATCCGCAGGATAGGGTTGAGTTGCCTGATTACTCGCAAGCTCTATATGTAGCAACGGCCCTGTCGCCCCCGGGCCAGACAGGGCGCTTCTCTGGCCGTCGGAGGGATTTGACTCATCATCTCTGATAAATAAAATAAGGGCGTTGCCGCTTGCCCAATCGTCCTGATCGATTATCTCCTGAATGATGCTGGAAATATCCGGCGTCCGGGATGCTGCTGTCGCCTGGCTATTGGTCCAGCTTGGTATGTTGCTCCATGCGACTTCTGTGGTAGTTTTAGGAACTCTGTCGGTGTAGAAGTCTTCGCCGCTGCTAAATACAGCCGGATCAGGCTGCAGAAGACCGTTGATAATAAGATTAACAGGCCCGCCGATCAGCTTATTGTTATCATCATCGTCACCCGTGAATTGCACATAAGCGTTAACGACCTCCGATCCTTTAGGAACCTGGAGGTCTATGAAACGCAAACCGATGACCTGGTAGGTGCTTGATCGAATGCCATCTTCCCAAGGTATCTCAAGATCGCTGCTGGTGAGTCCCTCTGCACCATCATCGGCCTGTCCCGCGTAAGCAATGTGGTCTTCTCCGTCATCATTATCTTCGGCGATTGATTTTTCGATGACAATTGCTGCAAAGACCATATTTGAACATGCTAAAACCAGGGATAGAAGAGAAGTTAAGAAACATAATTTCATTCGCATAGAAGATTCCCCTGGATACGAGTAATACATCCAGCTAAAAATAATGGGCCACTTATTCTACTTATACCATATTGCCCAGCTTTACACAAAGAAAATCCAACAAACATGAGAGAATATCAATATTGGTGGGGACTAATTTCTATACAGTACAGTAGTTGTAGAAAAGCGGGCGAGCGGATTCGAACCGCCGACGTCCAGCTTGGGAAGCTGACATTCTACCACTGAATTACGCCCGCAAATTTTCACTCAGGCATTTACGCATTTACTGTTCTGCTAATTATACATTAATGTCCAAAAAATACCAGCATTTTTAAAAGGTAAAATATATCCAAAATTGTTAAGGGATAATCTGCCTTTTTCACATTAATAACATTGCTCTTACTGCCAATAAAAATTAATTAACAAAGAATTTTAAAGCTTTCACTATAATCGTCCGATAATATAATAGGAAATACATCGGTGTTTAAGCTTTATAGAAAGGAGTCTATAATGACGGCAGTTACAATTCCGCCCACTACCACTAAAGGACTGATCAAATCCAGCATTATTCCAGCCTTATTTTGTGTTTCATTTGTATTTTTCACCGATATTGGCAGCACGCTGGCAACGCCGGCAGGAAAGGCTTATTCATACAGTTCCCTGCGATCTGTGGCCAGAGTTTACATGGCCTCGGGCGGCTATGAGAATGCCAGGCCTTATTTGGTCAAGGCGCTCCAGCTGGCAAAGGAAACGGATGCTTCTGATTCCGAAATGAGCGCCTGTATGCTCGACCTGGCTTATCTTTACAAGAATCAGGGCAGGCTTGCAGAGGCGGAAACGGCCTGTGTATCCGGTTTAGAGCTGCAGGAAAAAGCTTATGACCAAAACCATCCTTATATAGCGTACACCTTAAGGATTTTAAGCGAGATTTATCTGAAGCAGGCCCGATACAAGGAAGCTGTGGAAACCCTGGAGCGGGCTTTGACTATCGTGCGTGGATATAGTCTCGAAGATGATCAGGAGCTTGCACCGTTCAAGGTAGATATGGCCCGTCTGCTCGCTGCACAGGGTGACTATAAAAAGGCCGAATCTTATTTTACTCAAGCAATGGTTTCAATTGAAAAAAGCTACGGGCCTAATCATCTTTATACGACGAAGGTGCTCTGCAGCATGGCTGCACTATATGTTCTTCAGCAGAGATATGCCGAAGCGGAAGAATTGATTTCCAGAGTGCTTCCGATACAGCAAAGGATCTACGGTCAGGACCATCATTTTCTCGTGCCGGTCTGGCTGGTAAAGTCAAGCATTTACGAGGCTGAAGGGGATTTGGCTAACGCAAAAGCGTTTCTAGAAATATCTTTGGATTCGCTTACGAATATCGCCGGTTCCGAGTGTATAGTTGAATGTGATGTTTTGAGCCGGTTGGGGGAAGTGTATATTTTAAGCAAAGAATACACAAAGGCCGAACAAATCCTGCAAAAAGCAATGGGAATTCTGGAAAGTGCGAAGGGCACTGACACCGATCGAGCTGCTATTGTTCTTAACAATCTGGCGAGGGTGTATATTAATCAAGACAAATACTCCGATGCTCAAAAACTATGCGGCAGGGCTTTGGATATACTCGAGGTTATTTTTGACGAGTATCACCCGTATATTGCCGATGTGCTTCAGACACAGGTTCAGTTATATCGCGAGACCGGAAATATGGCGGAGGCGGCAAGGCTCGAGCAGCGTGCAGAGGAAATTCGTGTGCGTAAAAGAGGGGCTTATGCTCCGATTGCAAGGGCAACAAATTAAGAATATTATCGTCCCTTAAAAGAAAGCTGCCGTCAGGGGGGGTGGAAAGTCCCTGACGGCAAGCTTAATCTTCGTCAATCTGAATATTAACCTGCTTTTTATCCTCCAAGTGCAGCCAAACTTGCCGCCATGAAGGCGGCGACGCCGACATTCTGATCCTGGGCCAATCGACCAACATATTTATCTGTAACAAGCTGTACGGATTCCGTTGCCGAAAAACCCATTGCATCGCTCAAAACGCCGACATACGTCGTAAGAGCTTCGAGATATTCGTCGGCTAAGGCATAATAGCTGTCTTCGTCCCTGTTGCGTGCTATAGCGTCGGCAATTGCCACCATCTGCTCCTCGGTCGGCGGTACAGTGCTCGATGCGAACTCATTTACTACCTGCGCCAGAGCGGCTATATGAGAGCCATCGGCGTCCTGCAGGATTTTGGCTGCATTCTTAAGCCCCTGGCAAGCATTGCACGGCTGTATGTTTCCTGTAGAGGCCAGAGAGTTGGCTACCCAGATTTGCACTAATCTTTC
>JAFGPJ010000280.1 GCA_016936275.1 Sedimentisphaerales bacterium | reverse complement strand
TTTATATGGTAACTCAGAAAGGAGTCGAATGTGCTACTGGACACAGTCTTAGGTTGGTTCAGTATGGATATGGGTATTGACCTGGGCACCTGTACGACCCTTGTTTGTGTACGCGACAAAGGTATCGTCCTCAATGAACCCTCCGTCGTTGCTGTCCGCAAAGGAACCAATATCGTCCTGAATAACGGCGAAGCTGTCGGACTCGTTGCTCGTGAGATGTTGGGCAAGACGCCGGGCTCAATCAGCGCCATCAGGCCTCTCAAGGACGGCGTAATCAGCGACTTCGAAATCACCGAAGCAATGCTCGGCTATTTTATCCGGAAAGTCCACGGCCGGGGCGGGCTTGTCAGGCCGCGAGTGGTTATCGCCGTACCGAGCGGAATTACCGCCGTCGAACGCAGGGCGGTAATTGACAGCGCCGAGCGGGCCGGTGCCCGCAGGGTTTATCTGGTCGATGAGCCTATGGCCGCGGGAATCGGTGCCGGGCTGCCCATCACAGATCCTACCGCTTCGATGATTGTCGATATTGGTGGAGGGACCACAGAAGTGGCCATCATGAGTCTGGCCGACATCGCCACCGCCGAGTCAATTCGAATCGGTGGTGACGATATGGATGAAGCCGTCATCAATCATCTTAAGAAAACGTATAACCTGCTCATAGGCGAGGCAAGAGCTGAGAAAGTCAAGATACAGGTCGGCTCTGCGGCTCCGCTGGAAGAGGAATTAACGATGGAAATAGCCGGGAGAGATACAATCTCCGGCCTGCCGAGAAAAATTGTCATAACGAGTGAGGAAATCCGTGAAGCACTTCGTGATCCCATCGCCACGATTATTGACACAGTAACGGCAACACTGGAAAAGGCCGAGCCGGAATTGGCCGCGGACTTGATCGACAACGGCATACATATCTGCGGCGGCGGGTCGCTGCTGCGAGGAATGGACACCGTTCTGGCCAATGCGACCGGCCTGAAAGTCCAGATTGTCGATGACCCGCTGAGCAGCGTCGCCCGGGGAACCAGCGTCTATCTGGAAAACCTGGAGCTGTGGAAGGATACAATGGACCATAACGAATACGGATGGGAATGATAAGGGAAAATGGGCTAAAGTGCCTAAAATGTAAAGTGCCTAAAGGTTAGGAATCAAGTTTTCATGTGCGTAATTTCAATATCTTCGGTAAATCATACTTATCCTTAACTTTAGTCGCTTTAGATCACTTTATTTACTTTAAACTTTATATAACAATGGCAAGGAAGCACACAAAAGTCTCCAGAAGAATGTTATTTACCTGGTTTATGCTGACCGGTATTATCTTTCTCTTTGCCCCGCAAAATCTGACGGATAAATTCCAGCTTGCTTTCGTCCACGTTTTTCGCTGGCCTTTGAGTATCGGCGGTAACCTGGCACTGACGGCGCGGACACAGCAGCCGCTTACAGGCACTGTCGGGCGGAGCGAAATTAAAAATCGCAATTATATTGCCACCCTCGAGGAAACATTGGACCGGGAACGCGAGAAGTTCAAAAAGCTGTACGGACTTTATAATACGTATGTCTGGGAAGGCACGAATTTTGTGTTAGCCGACGTCATCACGGCGACAGTCGAAGGAACCCGCAATGAACTGACGGTTGCATGTCGGAAAACCAACGGTCTGGCCAGGGGCCAGTTCGTCCTTGGTGACAACAGTATCGTCGGCACGGTATCCGATGTTTCATCACGTACAGCCTCTGTCAAGTTATTCACGGATCCCACATCCAGAATAGCCGTAAAGATAGGCAAGCTGGATATTAAGAAGTGGATGCAGGGCAACGGCAATAATACAGCTAAAATTCCGTTAGTCTCTATAGAGCACGAAATCAAGAAGGGTGACAATGTGTTTGCCCGCAAAAATGCGGGATTCCTTGATGCCCCGGTGATTGTCGGAAGAGTGGCCCAGCTCAAAAGAGACGATAAAGATCCTTTGTTTTGGGATATAACGGTCGAACCGGCTTGTGATATTGAACAGCTCGAGGACGTAGCAATTATAATAATGAATCCGCAAAAGTAACCGCGTACGGACCCACTGAGGACGACAAATGCGATGGCTTCGGTTTGCATTGCTAATTCTTGCTGTGACTGTTATACAAAAGGGTTTGTTGTCGCGTTGGAGCAGCAAGCCTGATTTGTTAATCATCCTTTTAGTATTCTTTGCTATTTATTACAATACCTCCGAGGCGATAATCAGCTCTTTCACGATAGGTTTTGCCGCCGATCTTGTCGGCTCGCCAATGCCGATGGGCCCGCATATTATTAGTTTCGGCCTGTTCGGCACGTTACTGGCATACCTGAATCGCGTGATGGCGATAAAACGAATGCCCTATCAGGCACTTGCAATCTTTGCTACTTCGGTTCTGGCCGGTTTGTTGAGTCATTTACTGGCATATATCACGGGCGAGCCGATTGCGGGAAACATATACGCTGTTGTTTTCGTAACGGCTTTATATTCGAGTGTTGTAGGACCATTTCTGTTCCTGCCTGTGGCCTGGTGGATGCGAATAAAGACGAATCGATTCGGCCGACGCTATTAACTTCTGCAGAAGCAAGGTAGTATCGAGTGAACTGCCGAAAGACATTAAAATCTGAAGTCGGAAGTCAGAGGACAGAAGACAGAAGTCGTCCACCCTTTATTTTCTGCCTTCTGACTTCCATCCTCTGTTTTAATTCTGAATATGTACAGTAAGCGAGTAAAAATATTTGTGATATTCAGCTTGCTGCTTTTAGCGGTGTGTTTGTTCCGTCTGGCGCAGATGCAGTTATTGACTGCCTCTTCGGTCCAGAATGAAATCGCAGAATTAAAGCGGCAAAGGGGGCAGACCAGACAGCTTAAAACCATCAGGGGCAAAATACTCGACCGCAACGGCAGGGAACTGGCCATCGATGAGGCCCGGTTCTGGATTCATATCAATTACAAGCTCAGCTCTTTTCTGGATGAACGTGTACGAAAGGCCATGCTTGACGAGGCCGCCGCCAGGCGCGATGCGGATGTCATAGTGGCCAAAGTCGATAAGGAAATACGGGAAAAGCTTGAGGATTTACAGCTCATAATCGAAAAGTGCGCCCAATTCAGGGCGGTCGAACCGAATGTGATATGGGACGAAATTCAAAAAATCAACGACTATGTCTGGGGCCAGCGAATGTTCCAGGCATGGCGAAAAAATTTCCCTAATTCCGAGGTGTTTGAGAGATATGAAAGCGTAATCAGCATTCCGCCTTCTGAAGCAATCGCTGATTTTAAGGCTAAGCAGCCCGATCCGAACATAAGGGACGAGCTTGCAGGCAAGATTGATATCCTGGAAATGCATGAAAACTGGCCGTTGCTGGAGCTGAAAACAGATGATGATGTTTTCGCCGCCCAGTTGGAATTCATGGACACTGAGGATTTGTATATATTGCCGAAAGGGCATCGGTTCTATCCCTGCGGTTCCGTTGCCGCCCAGACAATTGGCTGGGTCGGGCCGGCGACACAGCAGCAGGATAAGGAGCTTTTCGAAGACGACGAGTTGCTCAGTTATCTGGAAGGAGAGGTTTGCGGGCGGGAAGATGGGGTTGAGTACGTCTGCGAGCCCGTCCTCCGAGGCAGACGGGGTGAGCTAAGTCATGATATAGACGGCCAGCTTACAGGTCGTACTCCGACGGAGTTCGGTAAGGATGTTACACTGACGCTGGACATCAAGCTGCAGCAAAGAATAGAAAACTACCTGACTGATTACCCTCACGAGCCAAATTGCGGCCCCGGCATGTCGGCTGTTGTTATTGATGTTGGGACATCCGACATACTCGCTTTAGTTTCACTGCCCGTTTATGATTTGAACCGTGCACGGTACGACTATGGTAAATTGGTCTCTGACGGCAATCATCCTCTTATTAATCGGGCGATTAACGCTCAATATCCGCCCGGCTCAGTTGTTAAACCGATGATTCTCGTTGCAGGGCTCGAATCCGGTCAGATAACTCCGGAAGAAGTCATAAGTTGCCCTCCGGAAGCGGCTCCCCCGGCATGGCCGAACTGCTTGATATTCAGAAGAGCAAGCGTGGGTCATGACAATCAGTGGGAAAATAACGCTCGCAATGCCATCAAGGGCAGTTGCAATATCTATTTTTCACACCTTGCCGATAGAATTGAGCCGAGGATTTTACAGGAGTGGCTATTGAAGTTCGGTTACGGACACGATGCACTTTTTCTGCCGGACTCGCTCATCGAGACGTCCAAAACCAACATCGTCAGGAACTTCAATCAGGTATCCGGAATAATCTCAAGTACTATTCCAAAAGAGAAAGTCCAGCGTTTTGAAGATGTTTCACCGCTGAGAGAGAGTGAAAGAAGATATTTCGGCATCGGTCAGGGTAATCTGCGAGTCACGCCCCTGCAGGTCGCGAATTCAATGGCCGCTATTGCCCGGGGCGGTATCTACAAACGCCCTAAGTTGATATGGGAGCCTTGGAATTCCGAGGGTACGGACCTTGGTATTTCGCTCGAAACTCTGGGCGTCATATATGACGGTATGAGTGCCGTTGTCAACGAAGCCGGCGGAACTGCTTACAAACAATTCGAACCTTTCCTTGCGACTCTTGCTACCGAGGATGTAAAGGTTTACGGCAAGACCGGCTCGACGGAAAAGCCCGAACATGCCTGGTTCGGGGGTTTCGCACAGGACAGCACGGCGCGCAAAATCGCAATCGCCGTCGTCGTCGAAGGGGGTCAGCACGGCTCAAGCGACGCCGCTCCATTGGCACGTAACATAATCCAACTCTGCATTGAAGCCGGATATATCGGCAAATCCATCCTGGCAAATCGTCCCGCGCTGGCGCTACCGCGTATCGCGACGCAGTCCTCTGGACTCCTTACGGAGAATGAATAGGCTTCCGACATGTCTGGTCAGTCGAAATAAGTGGGCAGTCCATCCCGCCGGTAATTCTCGAACATCTTCGCTATCTGTTCCGGGAGAATCTTCGTAATCGACAGTTCAGGCAGTTCACTTTCCTCGAAAAACGCCACCTGCTCGGTCTCGGAGCTTGTCGTTGCCCGACCTGACGTGATTTCGCAAATGAAGAAAAGCTTATAAATATGATAGTGCATCAAGGGTTTATGCGGATGCTTGTCCCGGTCATAAATGGCTGCCAAACGCCGTGCTTTGACACGGAATCCCGACTCCTCCCAAACTTCCCGCTCAACACTATCCGAGGGACTTTCTCCGACGTCGGCCCATCCTCCCGGCAGCGTCCACTTACCGTCCGAACGCTCTTTAACAAGCAGAATCTTGCCGTCCTTAAACACTGCTCCCCGCACATCCACTTTAGGCGTTGCATAATCCTTATCACGTGAGAACAAGTCCAGCACATCTTCGATTTTCGCGTCAGCTTTCTCGGCAAGCATTTCAGCCGCAATATGCCGTATCTGCTCGTAACGCTCCCGGTCGAACGGATCTTTGGCATATGTCAATCCGTTCTGGGAGAGTGCCTGCAATCGCTTTGCCCAGTCCAACCACTTTGGCTCCATTTTCTAATCCCGATAGCTAAACTTATCCAAAGAAACTATTGAAAATTGACTGTCCGTCAATCATAATTGACACCAAATGGACAAACAAGAGGAAAAACAAGTTCATAGATGTAATCAAAAATCATTTTGTGATGAGAATGTATATCCAGTTATGAGCAAACTGGCGATTATATCGCTGGTGCTGGGGATTTTGAGTCTGTTTTTCTTTGTGCTGGCCGGGATACCGGCGATAGTAATCGGAATTTTGAGTATCCTAACAATCCGGCGCAGCGGAGGCCAGCTCAAAGGCAAGTATATCGCACTGGTGGGTATAAATGTTTCTATCCTTTTTATGTGTGTTTTTTACCTGCTTTGGAGAATTGATGCACCGCCGATACCGAATGATTACACAATTGCGGACCTACGCTCAGCTCCTGCGAAATATGCCGAAAGTTTCGAGGTACTCAAGACGTTGCTGGGTGAGAATGACGATTCTTCCGGCTTCCCTGCCATCGAGCTTGCCAGCAGTGACACGAAAATGATTGCTGAAATAAAAGGGATCATGGAAACAGCAGCAACACTGGAAATCACCAAAGCCATCAGCTACTATACCGAAGAAATAAATCAGATATGGGCCGATAACGAAACAGCCAGAGATATAATCCATCGCCTCAACGAATTTCCAGAGATAGCCGACCTTACCGAACTAAACGCGAATTTAGAAATACTGCCCGTGGTCAAATTCATAGATTTTGTCCGCTTCTACCAGGTCTATGGACATCTGAAAATCGAGCAACAAGATACCCAGTCTTTCGTGAACGAACTGATCGAGCTGGACTCAGTGTGCAGAAAATTAAGTGTAAATGCACGGATGTTTGTCCCGACAATAGCTTATCATATATGCATAAATGAGAACATTCTTACAGCCAATGCTCTTGTGAACGATAAGCAGACTCCGATGAGCACAGTCGACTTGCTTGCGGGGCACTTCACACCACTGACAAACAAACAGACGTCATTACGTAACAGCATACTATCGGAGTATCTTCTCATGCAGAATTTTTCTTCTGAGAAATCCGAACAGAGTGCCATCGAAAAGATTCTTCGGAAAAAGAACTCTACACTGAGATTGTTCCGAAACTGCTATGATAGATGGCTGGATGCTGAGCAGGGAAGACAAAACATCGCCGAAACAGAACTTTCGGTTTGGCCTGATATTTACCCTTTTAAAGGACTATCGGTATCATTAGCAAATCCGGAACGGTTGCCTCTGCTCTATAGAGTTTATAATCCACAAGTAAATATTATAAATATGTTCGGACCTTTCGACAAAACAATAAAGTCGAGGAAAGATTCTATCATACGTATGCAGATACATGATGACCTTTTGCAAATCGTGCTGAATAAGAGGCTCGGTAAAGGCTTCAGCTTGAAGGCTCGTGTTTATGGTGATGAATATGTCGTTGATGTTGAGAACAGGAAGATTTTCAGCCCCGGCCCCGACGGTAAGTTGAACACAAAAGACGATATTTTTCTACCGATTAGTCCTGAGGTTATGGGCTGGAAGAATTAAAGCCTGTATGTTTTAAAATCAAGGGATTTTAGATTGTCGATTGACGATTTATAAATCGAAAATCGAAAATCGTAAATCGCAAATAGTTTTCAGTCCGGTCTTACGCCGAGGTAGGTGAGAGTTTTTTCGATTATTTTTGCTGCTACGGGGGAGGCAACTGATCCGCCGGTATAGCCTTTGCCGAGCGAGCGGTTAGGCTTGCGTATCGAGACCAGCACAATAATAGCAGGGTCATCGACCGGTGCTCCGGCAATAAAAGAAGCAACGTAATTCTGGTCCGAATAACCCCTTGCGTTGCTCAATGCGATATTTGCAGTTCCGGTTTTGCCGAACACCTGCCACTTTTCGAGTTGTGCTCTTTTGCCGGTTCCCTCATTGACCACGCCGACCATTGCCTCGCTCACTATCCATTTGGCGACTTCGGGTTTGACAATATAACCCACCGGCGGTGGCGGCCTTTTCAGTACAGTAATATTTCCGTCATTATCGACAATCGCCCTGACTAAGAATGGACGAACCAGCCTGCCGCCGTTGGCAAGTATGCAAAATGCCCGGACTAATTGCATTCCGGTTACACAAATTTCCTGGCCGAAGGGAATTCGGGTAACACTATAACCTGTCCATACGTCCGGAGGTTTTAACAGCCCATCGACCTCACCGGGAAGCTCAATACCTGTTTGGGTGCCGAAGCCGAAAAGCTTAAGTCCCTGATAAAGCCTGTCTTTACCGAGCCTTTGTCCGATTTTGGCCATGCCGATGTTGCTGGAGTTAATCAGAATCTCCTTTACAGTCAAATCTCCGAATCCCCGGCGATATTCTCCGATTCGCCCGAATCCCTTGCCGTAGTAATTTCCGTTTTCGCAGAAAATCTTCTCTGTCCTGTTCACCGCACCGGCCTCGAGTGCTATCGAGACCACGACCGGTTTAATGATGCTGCCCGGCTCATACCAGTCGGTGATTGACCGGCTGCGGAAATTATTCGGATCGGTTGTTCGGATATCGGCAGGATCGAAATCAGGCAGCGAGACCATCGCCAGGATTGCTCCGGTCTTAGGTTCAGCCACAATCGCTACTGCTGCTTCCGCTTCGTAGTTTTTATACTGCTTTAAGAGTTCGTCTCGTGCGAACTGCTGTATAGTTGCATCAATCGTTAAGATAATCCCTTTGCCGTTGGTTAAGATGCCTTCCTGTTGTTTTGCCCGAATGGGCCGGCGATAAACATCGGCAAAGAAGATGTTCTTTGCTGCTGAGCCGCTGAGTTCTTTGTCGTATTTCAGCTCAATTCCTTCTAATCCACAATCGTCGAGACTTGTGAAGCCGACTACGTTTGCGGCAAGGTTTCCCATCGGATAATGTCTCCGCCATTCGGAAAGGACGCCGATGCCGTAAATTTTGGCTGCGGCGCTGCATTCATTTGCGTCTGTGGTTGTCTTGATTTTTACAAAGCCCGGGTTATGACTTTCCAATATCAGTTGGCAAATAATATGTGCTCCCATATCCACAATCGGGGCAAGTTCAGAGGAGGTTTCTTTCGCATCTTCGATGACTCGCGGTTCGGCAAAAATGGTTTGGATTTTATTACTTGCAGCAAGCACTCTGCCGCGACAATCCAGTATTACACCCCGCTGAGGCTGTACTTGTGTGTATACCTGCTGTTTGTTGCAAAGATCGGCGTAATGATTGCTCTTGAAATGCTGGATGTAAAAGCACCGAGTTCCAAGTGCCAGAAATGACACCAATAAGAACAAAGAAAAAAAAATGGTTATTCGAACGCTTCTCAACTTTTAATCTTTATCATCAGTATTTGATTCACCGACACGCTTTGAAATCGCGGCAGGATTAATCAGGCTTTCCAGCAATAACTGCTTGGTGCCGAGCTCCTGTTTCAATCGGCTGATATCTACGTTGCATGCTCGAAGCTCGTAAAAGATGCGATTATTGGCGCTCCGCAAATTAACGGCATATATCAGAACTGCCGTAAAACAAAATACGACAAAGACAAAACGAAACTGGGACATTAG
>JAFGPJ010000279.1 GCA_016936275.1 Sedimentisphaerales bacterium | reverse complement strand
TCGTAGGAAGCGGTCAGGCCGAATGCTACCCTTGCAAAATCACTTCGCAGCTCCTCGCTTACAGCCCCGTCGTTCTCTTCCATTTCTTCAATGACCTTGTTGAATTGGTCGGGCTGCGTTACAACTGTAACGAATTTGTGATTTTTCGCCGCCGAGCGAAGCATGCTTGGTCCGCCGATATCGATATTTTCAATTGCCTCAGCTAATGTGCAGCCGGGTTTGGCGATTGTCTGTTCGAATGGGTACAGATTCACGCAGACCAGATCAATCGGTTCAATCTCATGCTCTTTCATTGCTGTTTTATGTTCTTTTTTGTCTCGGAGTCCCAACAAGGCCCCATGTATTTTCGGATGAAGCGTTTTGACCCTGCCGTCCATCATCTCCGGAAAGCCCGTCACCGACTCGATTCCGACTACATCTATTCCTGCGTCGCTCAGTTTCTTTGCTGTTCCGCCTGTGCTGATTATTTTTACGCCCATCCCGCTGAGTTTCTTGGCGAAATCGACGACTCCGCTCTTGTCGGAAACACTTATCAATGCAGTTTTAATTTTCACATCCATTTGTACTTTTTCTCCTTCTCTATTGGTTAAACATTGATTGACCGATGATTCTGATTTATTCAACCGGCCGTAAACAGGCAATCCGGCCGGTATTGTCGGCGATATAAATTTTGTCGTCTGTTACGTTCGATGCGTGTTTTGTAACTCCCGTAATGTTAACTGTATACAGCTTCTTCGCTTTAATGTTATCCATCACTACCAATGTTTTGGTGTTTGTAATTACGTAGGCTTTGTTTTTGGCTTCTGTTAACAGATCAATGCCACCGGGTACCCGCCACAAAGCTGACCCTGTGTCTTTGTTTATGGCTGTCAAGCCCTTGTCTTTAACATGCTGATAGACGATACCCCGTGTCACAACAGGAGCATCTTCGAGTATTGCTGCGGTTTGATGCTTCCAGATGAGCCGCTTTTTTTCGGGCAGGCCGACCATATCAACTCTGTAAACATTTGTGTCCCTGCTGGCAAAAAACATTGACATTCCGTCTGTGATAACTTCTCCTGCAATGGCTTTTGAAGCGTCGAATTGCCACAGACGTCGAGGCATGTCAGGTGCGATACTAATGATATTACCTGCAGCGGTAGCAAAAATTACAGAACTCTCGCCAGCAGTGACTGAAGTTATCATTGACTCGTTTTCAGCCGCAACTTCGAAGGCCTGGACCTTATAGCCGGCGTGTATTGCGTGCAGTCTGTTGTCAGTTCCGGCTATATAAAAGTATGTACTGTTACGGGCAACGGGACAACTGGCACTGAAGCTGATATCGGTGGTTTTAAGCACATTTCCGGATTGGGCATTCATTTGAACGAGCTTACTGCTGCTACTTATATACATCAGCTCATTGTCGTAAAGTTTCACTCCTGTAACCGGCAAACCTGCTGCTTCAATAGCTTTGCCGAATATAATCTCCCCGCTTTTCTGATCCAGAGAGAGCATGAAATTGCGGTCGGAAACTATATAGAGCCGATTGTCGAATAAGAGCAATCGGTCTAAATTCTCATTTTTTTTGATCGGCAGTTCGTTGTCCCATAGCATTTTCAGCCTGGCGTGCTTGAGAAGTTCCTGCGATATTAGCGGTTTAGAGCTGCTTTGACCGGCCAAACTATTATGCGTAATCCACAAAGTTGAAACGCTAACCAGTAAAACTATTCTGAATCTGACCTTTTTTAGCATTTTTGTTACTCCTCACAAAAAGTATTCTCTTTTCGTCACCCCGTTCTGTTATTCTTGTGAAATGTATATTACAGATGCGGAGCATGAATCCGATTGCTCTTATTCATCCCTATTCATGAAAGTTCAACATATTCGGCCAAATCTACTTTATGTTCTTCTTCAAATTTTCGCATTTGCTCGATGCGTTCGATATCGTCTTTTATTCTATTTACCAGCTTGAAGATATACGGCTTACCCTCCAGTCGGTTTTGCAGGTCATCGAGCATTGGCTCCCAAGTCCCGCCGTATAATTGTGCCTTGAGAATAACCAGCATCCGATGCTCATCGCTCAGGCCGGCAACGAAATCGCTTACCGGCTTGCCGGCACTTATTTCGACACTCCTGTGGCTATTTTCGTTAGGCTCATCCATCGGCCAAAACCTTGCCCTGTAGGGTGGACAAATGCCGATTTTGTCCACAAGTCCCTCGGGGATACCTTACGATATGGCACACCCTACTGGTTCATTTTAGGCGGATACTATACTCCTTTACCGGAAATTGCAACAAATTTTCCAAATTATGTCGCGGGATTGGAGAAAAACCGCTGCGAAAACTTTATTTCGTTCTGTTTCGATACGAACTGGATATTTTCAAGACATGAAAAATGAGAATTGAACCTGATTATTGATTGGTAGTTGTGTTTTCGTGTTGTTCTCGTCCCTTCGGCCAATCTCTGATATCTTCGAAAAATAGAGTTCTTTTTTGTTCTACACAAGCAGCGGCATAGAGGTACATAGCAGCCGACCAGCTCTGCCAGTCCTGGCCCTGCGGAGTGCCGTCCTGCGCTCGATGCCATTCATTGAAACCAAATTCCACGTCAGCGATCCGGGTCTGCTGTACGAGTTTTGCCAAAGAGAGCAATTTTTTCTGTGCAAGGTTATATTTTTTAGCGGCAACCAGAGCGGCGATGTAAAATCCGCAAACAAACGGCCATATACCGCCGTTGTGATACTCTCCCGGCTGATTATACTTCTGGTAACGGGGCATCCAGTCGGGATCTTCCGGTCTGACATAGGGGAAGAAATTGGGCGGCAAATCGACGGCAAGATCTTCATTTTTCTGCATTTCTTCGCACTCGGTTTCAATCCAGGCGACAAGATGGTTCGCCCTGGAGACCGAGGCGATTCCGGACAAAATCGCCAGGCTATTGCCTAATAAATCGAAACGTTCGCTTCTATAAACCTTATATGACCATAGGGCATAATAGGGTTTTGCGTGAAGAACCAGACCTTCATGGACGTGACGATTCTGCCTGTCACTTTTGACCGCGAAGTGCCCCATATGATCTTTAAGCATCTCGGCCTGTTCATTTAGTCCGAACAATCGCAGATAAATACGAACCAGAGTATTTACGTATAGACCGTATCCCAGAATCCATTGCTCATCTCGCCAGTCGCTTGTGGGCAGTTGGCTGACCAGAATGCGATTGGCCGGACTTCGGTATTCCATCCAGGTAAGAGCCTTTTGAGCTGCTTCTTCGAGAAAATCCGGTTCTTCCATTACTTTCCGCCATAATCCGACGCCAATCAAAAAAAGCGGAGTACAATCGCTTGAGCCGCGATCCTGCGGATCATGGACCAATGAGGAAATATGCCCCAGCGGAGATTGATTTTTGGCAAGAGTCTCTATAACACATTTCAAAGACTTTATCAGTTTATCATTTTTTGTGGTCAGAATTCCGAATGAGCTGATAAGTAAATCCCGTGTGTACGGCTCGGGATAGCCCCAGCCTGCCGTCCTTGGTAAACCCCGGTATGGGCCGTGGTTATTATGAAGCAAAACTTCAAGCGCAGCTTTTTTCGCTCTTTCCAATAGTTTTTTGTTTTTATCTTCCATTCTATGAAATACCAAGTCGTTTTGAGACGATGTTAGCGAATTTTTTGGCGATGACTCTATAGTCAAAGTTTTCAACGACTCTTTTCCTGCCTTCGGCGCCCATTTGTTCTCTCAATTCTGAATTTTTCATCAAGTCCATCAGATAGTTGGCGATGTCATGTATGCTTGCCCTGTAATCGACTGTACGGGGCCTCTTGAAGACGTATTTATGCCCGCTTTCGTAGCCTGATTCGTCACCTAGGATCGTTTCTCTTAATTTAATTTCCTGTGCCACATCTGCAAGAAAAGCCGTCTTGCCGTGTACCAATGTATCAAGCATGCCCATAGCTTTAATGCCTACAACGGGCTTTTCACAGGCGTTTGCTTCAACCTGTATCATCCCGAATCCTTCAAGGCGGGAAGGGGCGGCATAGATATCACAGGATGCCAGCAGGTACGGCATGAAATTACGGGATATTCGGCTGGTTGTATATACTACATTTTTTTCGATTCCCAGGTGCGTTGCCAACTGCATATCGGCTAAATTCTGCTGCTCGGTGCGGGGCTGCGGCCAAACCTTGCAGACATACTTCCAATCGGGGGCCTCCGGGTCATTGATCGCCAGAGCCTGCATTACTTCCTGAGCGCCTTTTGAGGCTGCATCTCCGCCCACGGTCATAATCATAATCTGTTCTTCAGCAACACCTAAAGCTTCACGGACAGTAGAAATTTTAGGATCTTTTTTGTCTCGTTTTATAAATGAATCGGTATCACATCCGACGTGCAGAACTTCTATGTTCTTGCCGCTCAGGCCGTCACGCATATAGACTTTTTTGACCCAGTTGGAAGTTACCAGAATGAGCGGCAGGTCTTCGAGTATTTCCTGATAGTTTGCCATATAGCCGTCGGCAACAAGCCACGGGATTGGAGTAATCCCATACCGTTTAGGGTGTAAAACCAAATGCGAAGTGTGCCCCCAATAGCCGACTCCTACAACCACATCCGGCCCGAACCATCTGTAATACCATTCCTTCTCCTGTGCGGATTCGAAGTTGACAGAAAAAACTTCAACTCCCATTTCCTCAAGCCCTTTATGAAGCAGTTGACCCTGAGTAGCAAGGCCACCCGGTGAAGGCGGATAATCATATAGTACAAGCACTTTCATGATTCAACTCCTTTATGATAAAAATCTTAACGCTGTTGTAACGATTTGAAACACCAAAAGGCTTCCTCATGCGGCGTAGTCCTTGCCTCGAAGCTGTCCGGGCTAAAGCCGTATATGTTCGTGATAATATCATATTTTTTTTGCCATATTTCTTCCGGCAGCCTTATGTGCATATCTGCATCTTCAATGGCGCGAGGAAGGTGCTTTCGATCGTCGTCTCCATAGGCGAATCTCCATATTTGTCCTGCAGACAATCTTTCGCTTTTCCATAAGGCCATAACAGCCTGAGCGGCTTCCTCATGCCTTAGATGGTGTGTGTACTCTCCGTGAAGTCCATGAGTGATAATAAGATCATATCTGCTTGAAGGTAGAATTTGGAGTATCTCATGTTGCACTTGGCGGTTTTTAAGCGGGTGTTGTTCTGGGCCGTCGTCGAGATCACCCATTGCTCCGGTTGCGTTTAATTCCTCAATCGCCTGAAAAAATCTGGGTGCTCGATCCTGATCGCTCTTCCTGCACAACGTTACAATAGTCCATTCGCTATCCGAATGCATCAGTATAGTTCCGCCGGCCCAAAGCGTTTCATCGTCCGGATGAGCTACAATAACAGCACATTTTCTGAAAGTCCACAT
>JAFGPJ010000031.1 GCA_016936275.1 Sedimentisphaerales bacterium | reverse complement strand
GATTTGATTAAGCTCGGACATAATGTGACTATTTTTGAAGCCCTTCAAGAGCCTGGAGGTGTGCTGACTTATGGTATTCCTGAATTCCGCCTGCCGAAGGTAATAGTTCAGGCGGAAGTGGATTATCTGAGGAAGCTCGGGGTTAAGTTCGTGATGGACTATGTGGTAGGCAGAAACAGCACCATCCGTGAACTAATGAATGACGAAGGCTATGATGCGGTTTTTATCGGAAGCGGTGCCGGGCTGCCGTCATTTATGAGAATTCCCGGTGAAAACCTCGTGGGCGTTTATTCGGCCAACGAGTATCTGACCCGTTCCAATCTGATGAAGGCGTATCTTTTCCCGAAATACGATACACCGCCGATAAAGCGCGAGCATGTTGCTGTAATCGGAGGCGGCAATGTGGCGATGGACTCGGCACGAACGGCGCTGCGATTAGGCGGTGATGTTACTATAGTTTATCGCCGGGCTCGTGAGCAGATGCCGGCCCGCGCCGAAGAAATCCACCACGCCGAAGAAGAGGGCGTAAAGCTCAAGCTGCTTAACAATCCCATACGCATTATCGGCGATGACCGTCACCGTGTTGTGGCTATGGAGTGTATCAGGATGGAGCTGGGTGAGCCGGACGATTCCGGTCGGCGAAGACCTGTTCCTGTAGAAGGCTCGGAATTCACAATGGAGCTCGACACGGTCATTGTCGCTATCGGCAACAAGCCCAATCCGCTTATACCACAAACGATGCCGGAGCTCGAAATGACAAAGTGGGGTACCATCGTTGTTGATGAGCAGACTATGCAGACCTCAGTCCCGGGCATTTACGCAGGCGGCGATATTGTTTCTGGTGCCGCAACCGTCATCCTCGCAATGGGCCAGGGCCGAATCGCCGCCGCGGCAATCGATAGGTATCTTGCGGAAAAGGGAAAATAACCAGGCCTCCCCAATATAGTAGTATATGAGTTCTGCCAAATAGTCGCCTTCCGATGTGCTCGCAGCGGCTGCTTTGGGGCATTTCCTGACCGCTTTTATTCACGATGCTTTTATGAACTTTCCGGAAGACAGCAATGTCCATTTGGTTGCCTTCCCGGTCAGAAGGGGTGCCGGGATAGCGTTAGCCTTTCGCTTTTAGGGACAAAACCTTTGTTCCAAGGGGGGTATTGCACGGGCCAATGTATCTATTTATCAGAAATACCTCGTTCGCGTTTGACAAACTGTCCTTTCTTTGGTATATTCCCGATTCCAAAATTTTATTGGATTATGTTGATTTAGTAATTATCGAATTTGAGCTGGAATATGCAAATAGAAGCTTTCAAAGCATTTAGGTTCGATGCAGAGGCGGTCGGTAATGTGGGCAACTGCATTGCACCGCCTTATGATGTTATCAACGACGCCCAGCGGGAACAGCTCTATCAAAAGAGCAGGCATAATCTTGTCCGTATTATCAAAGGAAAGACAAACTCCTCTGATAACGGCCAGGACAACCAATATACAAGGGCCGCTGACTATTTAGCCCGCTGGATAGAAGAGGGGGCTTTGAAGCAGGATTCGGCCGAGGCTATTTATGCTTATGTGCAGGATTTTGAGGTGGCCGGCACGAAATATCAGCGACGCAGCTTCATCGCTTTAGCCAGGCTCGAAGATTTCGGCCAAATTGTCAAACCGCACGAACAAGTCCTCTATAAGCCGATGGTTGACAGGCTCAATCTGAAGCAGGCGACAGCCGCCGATCTTGGTCTGGTTTTCATGCTCTATGAAGACCGGCAGAAAATCGCCGACAGAATTATGGCTCAAGCCGCTGAGCAACAATCTCTTATCGACTTTGTGGATGAGCAGGATGTACGGCATCGTCTCTTCGCGATTACGCTCAAAGACGATATAGAGCAAATCGTGAAAATGATGAGCGATAAAAGCTGCATAATAGCAGATGGTCATCACCGCTATACGACGGGTTTGACCTACTTGAAGGAAAGCAGCAATCCTGCCGCGAAATATCAAATGCTGGCTTTTGCTAATATGTATCAGGACGGCCTGATTGTCCTGGCGACTCATCGTCTTGCAGGCAACCTTGAAAACTTCGACATGAAGAAGCTGATCGAGGAACTCGGAGAGAAGTTCCGGATTACTAAGTTTGAATTCGACTCGGCGCAGACCAAAGAACAAGCTGAGCAGGAAATGCTCGAACAAATGCGTGCCGAGCACGACAAAGATGAAAGTGCGTTCGGGATATACGGATCCGACAATGCCTTTTATACGGCTGTTTTAAAAGACAAACAGATGATGGATTCGATTGTGCCGGACATGAGTCCGGCATGGAAGACACTGGATGTTTCAATCCTGCACAAACTTATTCTGGAAGAATTATTGGGCATTGATCAGGAAAAACTGGCTGAGGGTGAAAATCTTCAGTATGTGAAAGACACTCCCAATGCAATCGCCGATTCGATTGCTCAGATTGATGCCGGGCAAATGCAGGTGGCCTTCTTTATGAATCCGATCAAATTGCAGCAGCTCAAAATGGTTACAGAAGCCGGCGAAAGAATGCCGCAAAAATCGACCTATTTTTATCCGAAGGTCTATACGGGTTTGACGATTAACAAATTATAACTTTATTGTTGGAGACTATACATGGTAGATTGGAAAAATCCCCCCAGACTTTTTATTCCGGGGCCTGTCAAGGTCAATGACGACGTCTTACAGCAGCTCGCGCGCCCGACATTGGGACATCGCGGCAAGGAATATGCTCAACTGCACGGCGAGACGATCGAGATGCTCAAAAAGCTTCTTTTTACCGACCAGAACGTTTTTCTCTCAACCTCTTCAGCTTCGGGGATCTGGGAGGCGTCGATTCGAAATTGTGTTGGATTCGACGAAGTTGTGCTGTGTACCTGTTGCGGAGCTTTCAGCGACAAGTGGGCTGACGTGGCCAGAAGCTGCGGCAGAAACGTCGAAGAGATGAAGGTCGACTGGGGCAAAGCGACCACTGCTGAGATGATTGATAAAAAACTCGCTACCGGCAAATATGCTGCCGTAACGATTGTGTATAATGAGACGAGCACCGGCCTGACGAACCCGGTTTACCAGATAAGCGAAATGATGAAGGACAAATATCCCGATGTCCTGGTCTTCGTCGATGCGGTCAGCGGCATGATAGGTCTGCCAATGCACTTTGACGAGCTTGGCTGGGATGTTGTGTTTGCCTC
>JAFGPJ010000278.1 GCA_016936275.1 Sedimentisphaerales bacterium | reverse complement strand
GTTAAGAGTTAGTGGCTCGGAAGAAGCCTCGACGTTCCCGCAAAGCGGTATCTTCATTAATAGCATTAAGACGACCGCAAGGAGTTTTTGCATCGTTGTGTGCTGTTTCATATTCCAATCAATTCGTATTGAAAATTCTACCGGTGGCTTTACTTATCTGCTCGATTGAAGCGGAGGCGAAATCTATATCAGGGTATTTATTAGCACGCAGCTCATCGATCAGTTCTTTTATCTTTTTAAGCTCCCCTGCTAAAAGTTCATAGTCCTGCTCATCGACGATTTTCTTCATTGTGGCTTTGTCGATCATGCTGAACGAGCCTCCCAGGACCAAAATTCCTGAAACGATATAGTCGGGGATGTTTTCGGGGTTGGTACCACCAGTAGGGACAAGACTTATGGTCTTATGAATCGCCGGATCGATTGCTTTGACGAAGCCCGGGCCGCCAAGCTGTTTTGCCGGGAAAATCTTGCAGAGGTTCGCTCCTTTGGAAAACTGGCTGACGATTTCTGTAGCGTTGCCGCAACCCGGTATCATTGGAATTCGCCCGGCGTATTTCTCGAAGCCGGCGTCACTAAAATTAATCGCCGAGACCAGATAGCATGCTCCGGCATCGACAACCTGGTCAAGCGATGGTAAGGGATCATCGGGATGAGCTTTGTTGTAAAGTTCAAGCATCTGCGGCGAGTCTACGAGGCTTGCCGAGCCTGTAGCAAAGTCCGGCAGCTCTTTTCGCAGCCGGGACAGTTTCTCCAGAGGTTGTTTAATCCGGCAGGTTACTTCCATATTATTGACGCCTGCTTCGATAAGAGCTTCGGCGGTCTTAACGACGTCGAGCTTGTCCTGGTTAAAGACGAGGATAAAGCCGTCTTTCAAGAGTGTTTCGATTGTGCTTTTTATGTCCATTTTTCCTCCTTAGAGCCTTCTTAAATGAAATCCGCCATCGACGTTGATGACCTGACCGGTTGAGAAATCGAGTCTGCCTTCTGCGATTGCTCCAACCACTTTTGCGATATCTTCCGGCTGACCCCATCGTTTAATTGGAGTCAGACCCTCAGCTATCAGCTTGTCGTACTTGTCTTTAACAACGCTGGTCATGTCGGTGGCGATGATACCGGGACTGATTTCGAATACACCGATACCGTATTCGGCTAATCTGTCAGCGTAGAGTTTGGTCATCATGCTTATTCCTGCCTTACTTACACAATATTCGCCGCGTGCCGGTGAGCTGGTATATGATGAGATCGAGCCTGTGCTGACAATACGAAGTGCACGATCAGGATTCGCTTTTTTCTGTTCAATCATCCAATTAGCGACCTTTTGTGTTAAAAAGTAAGGGCCTTTGAGATTGATTCCCAGCACCCTGTCGAAACTTTCTTCGGTAGCCTCAAGCAAATCCATTCGTTTCGAAGGAGCGACACCCGCATTATTTACCAGCATGTCGCATCGGCCGAATTTGGACTTTGCTAAAGCGACCAGACTTTTGCGATCGGCAGCACTGCTGATATCACCTCGCAGGATTTCACATGCAGCTCCGAGGTCTTTGATTTTCTTCTGCGTCTGCAGGGCTTTGGATTCGTCCGGCTTGCCTTCGGATGTGAAGTCGAAATAATTCACTACCAGGTCAAAGCCCAGCGATGCTAATTCTTTTGCGATGCCTTTTCCTATGCCGCGACTTGCTCCTGTGACGATTGCTACGGGTCGTTCTACCATATCAAATCCTCTCTTTTATTCTATTTTCTTAAATATTCGTCTATTTGGTTCGCAGCAGCCATGCCATCCGCTACAGCGGCAATGACGGTTGAAGCTCCTCTTACAAGGTCACCACCGGCATAAATTCCGGGTTTGGATGTTGCCAGCGTTCCTTTTTGTGTCCGAATAAGACCATTTGTTAATTCAACGCCCGGCAGGATTTTACAGATGTTTTTTGGCGGCTCCTGCCCTATCGCTTCGACAACAATGTCCATATCAAGCTCATAAGCGCTCGACGTGACAGTTTCGGGCCTGCGGCGGCCGCTCTCGTCAGGTTCACCGAGTCTCGTAGGACAAAGTTTAATCCCCGTCAATTTGCCATTGGTAGATTTAAAGTCAACCGGCTGAGTCAATATCAGAAAATGTACACCTTCGTTGATTGCCTGTTCGCGCTCGGCGCTCCAGGCGGGCATTTCCTTGAACGACCGGCGATAAATTACGTAAACGTCCTTGGCGTCAAGTCGTTTAGCAGTAGTCGCTGCATCCATCGCGGTATTACCACCACCTATTACTGCTACGGATTTGCCTTTGAGATTCGGCGCATCCGGTTTTCTTGCTGCCGAAAGAAACTCCATCGCATTCCACAGACCATCGATTTTTCCTTTTTCGCCGCCGATGCTAACAGAATTAGGCAACCCCATCCCGATAAAGACGGCATCAAATCCATCCGCAGTTATATTGTCCAGGTTGAAATCGTTATTTAGTTCTTTGCCAAGGCGCAAAATCATTCGCTCTTTCGGCACATCGGCAAAAATTGCTGCTATTTCATTCCTGAGCGAATTGCTCTGCCTGTCGGCCGGGATTACTGATGCTATCATACCGCCGAATTCGGTGCTTGCGTCGAAAATTGTCACGGTGTGTCCCGCTTCGAGAAGTTTTGCTGCACATGACAGACCCGCGGGACCGGCGCCGATTATCGCAATGTTCTTTCCAGTTGCTTTTTTCGGTATCCGAAGTTTCGACCAGCCGTTTTTATTGGCCTGTTCGGCCAGATATCTTTGTATCTCGGCAATCGGCAGGGGGGCGTCGCTGATAAAACGTTGCAGACAGTGGCCTTCGCACTGCTGTTCGACCGGACACAGCCAGGCGCAGACTTCCGGGAATAAATTTGCTTCTCTCAGTGTTTCGTAAGCAGCTTTTTCTTCGCCGTCCAGGAACTGGCGGATGAATCTGGGTATGTCAACTCCGGCTGGGCAGCCCAACTGGCACGTCGGCTCCTGGCAGTTACGGCAGGCCGAACCGAGACGGGCGAGATTGTCCTTGTCGCTCATCCGGCCGTGCTCGAAGATGGGTCCGTAAACTTTGTTGTCCCGAACGACGCATCCCGTCATGCCGGCGTCTCGCATGATCTGTGTACAGGCGCTGCAGCTTATACACACTTTCTCCGGGTACATTCTACCGTCTTTGGTAATATCTTTCGCAAAATCCGGATATGCGAAGGCCATACGTCCTGCACCGGCCAGTGTTGTCAGACCATTTGTCTTGTTTGCTGCTGCGACGTTTGCAAATAGTGTCCTTAGCCAACTGTAACCCGTGCCGACCATGGCAACGTCGGGAAATTGTTTTTGAATCTCACCTGTCAGATTAACAAGCCTCTCAACACCCACGAGCGGATGTTCCGGCTCCTCGTATCCGCCGACAATAGGCTCATTGAATGGCCTGCCTATATGCGGATTGTAATACGGATTGGCTATCGTGACATTGATAAGCCTGAGTCCCCGCTGATGTAGCAGCTCAATCAGCTTCTTTGGCTCTGTCAAATCCGACTTTGTGTAATCGTCCTTGTCGACAGCCCAGCCGTAAGGATAAGGAATTGCATCATAAATCCCGAGGCGCATGGCAACGGCGGCATCTTCGCCGAGTTCCTGTTTTATTTTGTCGATCACTTGAAGCGGAAACCTCGTTCGGTTCTCGAATGAGCCGCCGTACTTTCCTTTCCTGTTGCGGCAGCCGAAAAGCTCGTTAATCAGGTATCCGTGACAGGATTTGATATCGACGGCGTCAAATCCAACCTCGAAGGCGATTCTCGCCGCCTCGACATAAGCGTATTGGAGTTTGTCAAGGTATTCATCCGTCACAAGAGGCCAGTCATCCGGTATCCTGCTCTTTCTGTTCGTGTCCGGCATCGGCTGAGGGGCCAGAGGATCGCGGTACGGATCGCGTTGGGCGATAATTGGATGTGCCGTACTTTCCGGTTTGCTATACCTGCCTGAATGGGTCAATTGCAGTACGATAACAGGTTTATGGTCTGATCCCATGCTTTGGGAAGCGGTCTGCCGCATCATATTGACCATCGCGGCAAAACTTCCTTTATTATCCTGGTGAATCCATAATTGTCTCAGATTCGCTCTGCCTTCGGGAACGACTGCTGTTGCTTCAGCCCAGATCAATCCTGCACCACCTGCAGCAAATCGTTCGTATCGCCGGAGTGTTAATTTTCCCGGCCGGCCCTGAGAATCACCATCACAACCCTCCATTGGATGCACAGCCAGCGAGTTTGGTATTACTAATTTTCCAGCCTGCACAGGTTTGCTCAAAATCGAAACGTCTTCAATCGCCTCGACATTGACGTCGAGCTTCTTGTTTAATTTTTTCAAATCCTCAGTATCACGTAATCGAAATTCCCACATTTTATTGCTTGCCTTATTTGTTAGCTGTTGACGAGTTTCTCTTTCAGGAATTTAGCTGTATAGCTGTTGTTGTTTTTAACAATCTGCTCAGGCGTTCCTGCGGC
>JAFGPJ010000277.1 GCA_016936275.1 Sedimentisphaerales bacterium | reverse complement strand
TTGCCCTCGGCCAGCCAGACTCCTTTTTTGAGCGTTTCGACCTGCTCGCCGGCAATTTCGCCTTTGATCCGGACGGCATAGGTTTTGGCAATTTCGTACCTGGGATGCGTTAGCCTATTGGTCAGCTCGCTGTCATTGGTCAGAATAATCAGGCCGGTCGTATCGGCGTCGAGCCTGCCGACACAAAAGATGCGCTCGTTTGTGCGGACAAGGTCAATGGCCTTTTTCCTGCCGCGGGGATCGCTGTTCGTGCAGATGACGCTCTTGGGTTTATTCAAAAGGAAATAGACCTTCCGGGCGGCACGAATTGTTCTTCCGCTTACAGTGATGACATCTTTTTCCGGATCGACGAAAGCCGGCAGCGTATCGACCACTTTGCGGTTGACCCGGACTTCGCCGCTGATAATAAGCTCTTCGCATTTTCTCCGCGAGTCGATGCCCGCCGCGGCGAGGACTTTTTGTAATCTCTGTTCGGCCATAATTAATCATCTCACATTCGATCTGTTAATATAAATGAAGTCACGAAAAAGGTAAAACAAGAATTTATGTCTTACATGCCGCCGAAACCGAGCTTGTCGGCGTAAATAATTCCGATACATGATAAGATCCATAGCACAGAACCAATTTGAAAGGGCAAATCTTTGTAGATAAGCACAAGCGGGTCCGAGTAAGTACCCTGCTGGATTAACAAGCTGAAACGGAAGATACAGTACATAACCAGCGGCGTCGTATAGACCAGATTATTCGTGCCGAAAATCCGCAATGTCTGGTCATCCATCGCGTACAGCAGAAAACACACAACCGCAAGGCCGCTGGTGACATCGAGCATATGAGCGAGCAGCTCGGGCGTATAGCCGGCCAAAGTCTGGCGAAACGATTCGCTGTTTTCACCGAGCAGGATTATTTCGCCACGGCGCTTGCTGAACGCCAGAAACAGACACAGAGCAAAAGTACAGATAATCAGCCAGGGCGAGATAAATACGTCCAGAACGACCGCCCCGGCTATGGCCCGCAAACAGAAACCGATTGAAATGACTATGCAGTCCAGAATCATTATTCTCTTGAATAGTAGCGAGTAGAGAACCATGAGCACAATATATGCCAGGATGACGTTCAAGAAATTTCGAGAGAGCACGAAAGGGCCGACGATAGCCGCAGCGGCACATAGCACGGAAACCACAACAGCGGAATTAACGCCTACGGTTCCTGCAGCTATCGGTCGTTTGCATTTTTCGGGATGAAGGCTGTCGGTACCCCTGTCAATGATGTCATTGAGGATGTAAATGGCCGAAGCGGCTAAACAGAAGCAGATAAATGCACCGACCGCCCTGCCGACGGCAAGAGGCACCGTCATTTGTCGCCCGAATACCAGGGCCGCAAAGACGAACACATTCTTGGTCCAGTGCTTAGGACGCATTATTTGCAAAAGCTTCATGTCAGCACCTTTCGCTGTTTATTCTCAGATGTCATTGACTTAATGAAAATATCGACATTCAGGCCGATAAGGCGTAAAATAAATTATAAGGTAATGAGCTTATGCTGCATAGCGTATCGTGAAATTTTATTTTAACGACACAGGAATTCCGAGGCTTTGATTATGATAACTACCGTTGTTTTCGATCTTGACGACACGCTATATGATGAAATCGAGTATTGCAGAACGGGCTTTACTGCAGTTGCCGAGCTTCTTGCCGAACTGCCCCAGGCACCATCCGCCGGGAGCATTTTTAGTGCTCTATGGAACAAGTTCACCGCCGGCAATCGAAAAAATACTTTTAATGCAGCCCTCGATGAGCTTGGGATAAGTTATGACGATAAACTTATCGATGAGCTGGTAAATGTATATCGCAGCCACAATCCGGCAATAAAACTGCCACAGGACAGTCGGGACGTCCTTTGCGAGCTTAGAGCAAAATATACGCTGGCCTTAATTACGGACGGTTTCCTGCCGGCCCAGCAATTGAAAGTCAAATCGCTGGGAATCGAGAAATATTTTAAGTGCATTGTCTATACGGAACAGCTCGGCAGAGAATTCTGGAAACCTTCGCCCACAGGTTTTAAAAAGATATTGCAGACGCTTAATGCAAAGCCGGAAAATACGGTTTATATCGCTGATAACGAAAAAAAGGATTTTATAGCGCCTAATAAATTAGGTTTTTTTACGGTCCAGCTTATCCGCCATAAACGCCTGCATACATCAGTTTCCAGCGATCCTGACGGTCAGGCTCAGCACGTAATAAACGAAATTACACAATTACCCGCCCTTTTAGAGGGGCTTTAAGGCTTTTGTTTTATGGTCTGCCACGCTCAAAATCTATGCCGGCAATCCCCAAACAATCATTCTGATGAAAAAGGCTTATCCGGGGGCTTTTTTTGTTGACTTTTATATCGTTTCCGGCGATAATAGTGTATCTAAACAAGCTTTTAGGGTGATTTTCAATATATCTAAGGAGTTTTTATTATGCCAGCACGCAGGAGAAAGCAGAGTAATGCTATGCTCTATACTCTAATAACCTTTGTTGGGCTTTTTATCGCCACAACAACGGTTGCGGTCATCTACTATGTCAAAGCTGAAGAGTACAGGACCGCTGAGGCAGACCTACAGCGAGAAATCAACAATTTTGCCACAGACAGAGAACGCCAGGCAGTGGGAACAATGGTAGGAACAAAACTGCCGAATAAAACCTGGCTTGGTACTATGATCGATTATTCTGACAGAACCGTCGTCATGATAGTAGGCGGAGTGGCTGAGCCGACATCGGCCGAAGTCAAAACCAACAACAGCAGTACGGAAGTTACCAATGCACAAAAACTGGCCCAGGAGCATATTACCATTGGGGACCCCAACACAACAGGCCTGATCCAAATAGTAAAGGGATTAAAAGCTGAGCTGGACAAGACCATAAATGAGAAACTTGAAATTCAAAAGCAGCTTGACGACCAGCTAATAAGATTCGAAAACGCGGACAAAGCCAATCTCGAAAAAGAACAAACGTTGCTGGCAGAGAAAGATAAATTAGAACAGCAGGTTAGAGACATCGAACAAAAATATAACGAGCTTTCATCGCTATTGGAACAAACGACGAGCGAACAGGTTAAGACTCTAAGAGACCAGTTACAGCAGGCCCAGGATGACATGAAAGCATTAAACGAAAATTTGCTTAAGACCCGGGAAGAATTGCAACTCGCCCATGACGATCTGAAGAGCGAAAAGGAAAAGCTAAACAAGATTGAGCCTGGACCTGACCGTGAAGTGCTTGCCCATAAGCCTGATGGACATGTAATATTAATAGACGATATGGCAAAAGTAGTTCATCTGAACATCGGAATCGATGACCACGTCTATCAGGGATTAACACTTACTGTTTATGACCGAGGCACTTCTATTCCTGAAGACGGCAAGGGAAAAGCCGAAATCGAAGTATTCGATGTGGCAAAAACTTATTCAGCGGCAAGAATCACCAAATCAGAACTGACAAAACCCATCTTACAGGGAGACCTCGTTGCGAATCTGATTTGGGACACTGACAGAACAAATGTATTTGTGATCGCCGGTGACTTCGATCTCGACAACGATGGTGTGCTTGATTACAACGGAGCCGACAAGATAAAAATGCTTATTGAAAAATGGGGCGGCAGAGTTGACGATACAATTTCTATTGACACGGATTTCCTCGTACTCGGCAAGCAGCCGCAGGTCCTCCAGAGACCAACTTCCGATGAACTGGATATAGACCCAAGAGCAATGGAAGTTTATAATGCTTCGCTGCAAAGACTCAACCGCTACAATGGCCTGCGAGACCAGGCACAATCGCTCTGGATACCCGTATTTACGTATGACAGGTTCCTGTATTTTATCGGCTATAAAGGCCACATCACTCAGGCTGGCGCTTTTTAGCGGGCGGTTATCCCAATCGAGGCAACAAAAATCTCGCCAGTGTATTGAACTGCATTCGCAGCGAGAAAGCCCTTCTTAACTGCAACGAAAGTCACTGTCCATGCAGCTTTAATCGCCTCACCGAGCGGCTCACCCGTATCGCAATCTAGCCCGGACGGAACATCCACAGCCAGAACAGGGCTTTCGCAGGCATTGATGCTCTTTATCAGGTGTTTATACTCGTCGCTCAACTGCCCTCTCAGGCCCGTGCCGAAAAGATTGTCAACAACTATACCGGCGCCGGCACAAAAATGCCCTACCTGACCGGCGATATCCCTGTCAGATGGATTAAGTGGCTCAACGAACTCGCCCATTTGCTCCAAAATATTCAGGTTCGTCTTTGCTTCGCCTTTGATCTTGCTTCGGTCACCGCACACAACCACAGTGACTTTAATGCCGTGATTGATCAGGTGCCGGGCAATTACATATCCATCCCCGCCGTTGTTTCCAGTCCCACAGAATATACAGACCTTTTGCTCAGCAGCACCCTTGAGCTTATCTTCGATAAACTCGGCACAACTGCGCCCGGCATTTTCCATCAGAACCACACCCGGTATGCCAATGGTATTTATCGCCCATGCATCAAATGCGCGAACTTCGTCCCTGCTCATTACAACACATTTTTTATCAGATGAATATTTTTCCATAGCTGGTTATTATACCCAGCAGAAAGGAACTGTCAATTGACAAATCCTGGATGCCGGTTACAATGCCTGGTTGTTGGTTTTCAAATGTAGTTCCTGTTGCCGGTTTAACGTGTAAAGTAATCTATATGAACATATTATTAACAAACGACGATGGTATTTTCGCACCGGGTCTTGCAGCTATTTATAAAGAGCTCGTAGCTATCGGTAACGTTACGGTTGTTGCCCCATCGGACAGCCAATCCGGCGCCAGCCACAGCATTACATTCGCAGAGCCGCTGGTTTGTAACAAGGTCGATATTAACGGCCAGTTCACCGGCTACAGTGTCGGCGGCTCTCCCGCTGACTGCGTAAAACTGGCGGTAATGCAGCTACACCCCGAGCCGAT
>JAFGPJ010000276.1 GCA_016936275.1 Sedimentisphaerales bacterium | reverse complement strand
CGGGCCTGCTTGCATTTACTACCGAAGCAGCACCCAAAAACCAATCTACAGATTGTACACGGCTTTAGCATAAACGGACGAGATCAAACGAGAACAATAAACCTGGACAAACCAAACGATTACACAATTGAATGTGAAAGCGAGCTGGAAAACATTTTTATCGAGATGGTTGTTCCATCAGGATAGAAACCGGCTATTGTCCCATCAGGAAACCAGGCATTTTTCCATTTATTTTATTGACATAAAACGGTTAGTGATTATATTCAAAATGTTTTATAGAGTACATTCTTTCGACTCTCAAGAATGTATTCTTAATAAAATAAAAAAGAGAGTTGTCAGGCTTTTATAAGGCCGGGGAGAAGTACCAGTGAGTACAGGTAAGGTAAAATGGTTTAATTCAAGTAAGGGATACGGTTTCATCACGCCGGACGACGGAGGCAATGATTTGTTTGTTCATCACTCCGAAATCAAGATGGAAGGCTTTGCTAAGCTTAATGAAGGCCAGAAGGTTGAATTCGAGATCGGAGAAGGCAAAAAAGGTCCTTGTGCGACCAATGTAGTCCCAGCCTAAGCAAAACAACATCAGCGGGAAAAATCAAATATCAAATATTCAAAGTTAAAATTGTGGAATCTTCGCTTCGTGATGACGACTTCATAAATTTTGCACTTTGCATTTTCACTTTTGATTTTTTCATTCGGTCAGTTTTTCCACTGCTTTAGGATTTCCAGGCATTCGATCATTGCCCGGCCGTTGTGATAACCTGCTTTCCAGATATTGGCTTTATCGCCCTGCACGGCACCTCTTGTAGTGACACTGGCATGCCATTCGCCATTTTCGAAGTCCACGAGATGCTTTTCGATGTAATCGTAGGTTTGCCCGAAAATATCCAGGTACTGCGGGTCGGCCGTTAGCCGGTTCATATATAAGGAACTGACTATGGCCTCCGCTTCAACCCACCAGACTTTGGTTAGTCTGTCTGCAGGCTGGTTGAAAAGCCCGCTGTCGTAAAATCCACCAGCGGCCTGGTCATAACCGTATTTCAGCGAATAGCCGAACAGGGTCCGATACAAATCACCGAATGGATAGTTTGCAATCTCTGCCGCATTACAGGCATCCATCAGCAGCCAGATATTCTCGATATCGTGGCCGTAGGAGACACGTGCATAGTCTGCTTCCAGTCTTGGTGTCCAGTCGCGGTCATATTTATCCGTACAGGCGCCAAGGTCCTTTCGAACTACGACGTTACTTTCGATATTGATAAGCTCGATCAGCCGCTCACGCGCCAAAGGCAACTTGCAGGCTCGATAGTACGTCGTCATTGCTTCCAGCAAGTGCAGATGAGTGTTCATCAGTTTCATATCAGCCGGGGCGCCCATATAAGAATTCTCACCGACACCAACGGGTGTCCAGTCCTGGTTGAAAAATTCGACATACCCCCCGTATATTTTATCATGGGACTTTCCTTCCAGTAGATCAAAAAATCGCATCGCAAAATCCAGCACATCCTGCCTTTGAGTAGCGAGAAAATATTCCGAAATAGCATAGAGAGCAAAGGACTGGCCGTAAAGGTGCTTTCGCGGCTTGAGCTTTTCGTTGCCAGCAGCATCGACTTCCCAGTAGAATCCGCCATTCTCGGCATCCCACATTTTTTCTTTCAGGAAGCGATAACCATGCTCTGCCGCCTCTATATTTTTTTCGCTCTCATAGCCTGCGCGGGCCAGACGAGCAAAGAGCCACATCGTCCGGGCCTGAGTAACAATCATTTTTGTCCCCGGACCTTTGGACTCGCCCTTGGGGCCGAAGTTAATCGTGTATCCGCCGTTAATGCGATCCAGGCTCTTGTTATACCAGAATGAGGCGATATTGTCCTGCAGCACCTTTTCGAGTCTTGGAATCGCATTATTGGCCAGGTCCGCCCGGTCCTGAACAGCGGGCAGTTTCGAGCAAATTGAAAGCCAGATAATGAAAGTCAGAACCATACAACATTGAATATTTTTACGTTTCAAACCCATTATTATTTCTCCCTTTCAGCTTATTTTATATGCGTATAGAAAGTCACCATGGCGAATATATAGACGTCCGCCACAGACAACCGGATGGGCCCAACTGTTGCCCTCGCCGCCTTTTGGAATATCGAATGAACTGATTAGCTCATAACCTGCCGCCGCAGGTCGAACGAGCCCCATGACACCATCTTCGCTTAGCGTATAAAGCATCCCATCGGCATACGTAAGCGAGCCCTTGCCCACGCCCTTGTCCATATACTTTTTCTCGCCGGTTTGCCAGTCGAGACAAACCCACAACTTACTGTTATGGAACGTGCTGTTGCCGTGAAGATTTCCATCGAGAAGCAACACGCCGCCGTGGTGACAATCAAGCTCCTGCGTCCGCCATAATTCTTCAAGCGAAGCTTTGCCGTCTTTGACATTAAGCTTCCATTTTACAGAACCTGCTTTAAGTGTGCTGATAAAAACCTGGCCATCGTGAAAAATGGGCGTCATGACATTTTCGTCAGCGTGAGATTCGTGCTTTACATGCCATAGCATCTCGCCCGTATCGGCATTGACGCCGATCATGCTTTTGGCCGTAAGCGCGATGATTATTCGCAGCCCCTGATACTCAACCAGAGCAGGAGAACTGTAGCCGGCCAGGTCTTTTGTGCTCGGAGCTGTCCAGACGAACAAACCGGTATTCTTATCCAGCGCAACCATAGAAGTCTGCGGTCCCCCCGGACAGCAGATTAGATGCTGTCCATCGACCAGCAGAGATTCTGCCAGTGCCCACATGTTGGTTTTGCTCTTGAATTTTTCGAGCGTATTGAAACCCCAAATCTTCTTTCCGGTTTCGGCATCAAGGCAGACAAGATTTCCAATCGGACTCTGATGATAGAGCCCGTTTCCGTCGATGGTCGGAGTCCCGCGAGTGCCGGGGCGGTCCCCCGTCCAGGCGGGGCCATTTTTGACCTGCCATTGAATTTTCCCATCCATATTCATGGCCGTGATGACCGTATCTTTTTCAATGCTGCCGGCCGTATAAATCATCCCGCCGGCAATCGATACGGTAGAATATCCGTGCCCCAGGTCTCTGGCTGTCCAAAGTAACGCCGGCCCACCGTCCGGCCATTTTTTCAAGAGACCTTTTTCTGTCGATTGGTTGTCTCTGTTAGGCCCGTGAAATTGAGGCCAATAGGGATTCGAATCAGAACCACAAGCAACACTCGTACCAATCAGAGCACAAATTAGAATGATAAAGGTACGCTGTCGGATCTGGCTTATTGACATTTATTATACTCCTTCCATTTTGATAACGTATATTCCGGTTATGCAGAACTGCTAAAACCAACACCAGCTTTGATTTTCTAACATACGAGCAAAGAAGCTTTTGGCCTTAGTCGGTTTTGCTCTTTTTGCTGAGTAGCTTTGCTACTTTGTGTCTTAAGATGTCAAAATCCACAGGCTTCTCAAGGAAATCTGTAACAGGCATCCACTCACTATCGATATCATTGGGGCCAAAACCCAGTGGGAATTTGGCATTAATAGCTGTAAGCATCAGAATGGGAACCTTTTTGAGTTTTTCGTTCTCATGACGCATAGTACGAGCCAATTCAAATCCTGCCGAAGAATCTTCAGGGAACATGACGTCCAGGATTACTAAATCCGGAGCTTTATTTTTCATACTCTGTAAAGCACTTTCAGTATCATATTTATTCTGTACTTCATGCCCTTCATTTCGAATGACAAGTGCTATAGTCTCTGCGAAATCCTGGTCGTCATCTACAATCATGATATACGCCATCTTGTTTCTCCTAATTTTTTATTTCCAAGCTTTCATCAAAGGCGGGAAATCTCATCTCAAACTTAGTTCCGGACCCGGGCTGGCTCTCCACCCGGATACGAATTCCGTACATTTCAGCCACGTGCTTAACGATGGCCAAACCCAGCCCGGAAGATTCTTTATTATGGTCTACGGCCTCTTTTGTGCGGTAGTGCTCATTGAATATATGAGGCAGCTTGTCCGCAGGAATACCTATTCCGTTATCTTCAATAACGATAACAGGCTCTAAATTTGGCCCCGGTTTGCAGGAAATATTCACCTGTCCGTTTCTACGCGAGTATATTACCGCATTGGTCAGTAAATTTACAAACAACATTTTGAAGTGATCTTCTGCACCCAGCATCGCAACCGGCTGGATATCCGTTTTGAAAGTTATGTTCCGCTCCTCGGCAACAATTTCAACCTGAGATATGCACCATTCCAGCAGTTCGGTTGAGACCATCCTGACCTGGGTAAGAGATTCCATACTTGTCGAGCTGAGATTTGCCAACTGGAGCATCTCCTGGATTTCCGCAGACAAGCGGCGGCATCTCATCGATATCCGCTCGATCACCTTTAGTGCTTCGTCCGGTATCACGCCACAGTACCCCTGTAAAAGCAACTGCACATTGGAATAAATCGCAGCAAATGGAGCCTTTAACTGGTGCGTAGTAGTCAACATATGCCGGGACCTTTCCTCGGAAGCTGCTACAAGCCTGCGGTTGGTCTCTGCAAGCTCGGCATCCCTCTTGTGTACCATTAACGAAAGATGAGAAGCAAGATACCACACGGCAAGCCAGATCCCAATCGTCAGGAAAAAGTTAAACGCCAGCATTGTCAATATCGGCGCGCTATATTCTTCATGAAACGAACCTACAAAAATACTCATGGACGGCAGAATTTTCAGAACATATTCAGCCATGATACACGCTGCGAACATGCCGATTGCCATGACCGTAACAATCAGGCTCTGCCTGCCTGAGAAAAACACGCATGACAGAACGATATGAAGCAGATACGCAAACGCGATATTTGTCTCAAGGCTGCCGATAAAGTATACAACCCCGGTGAGTATCACCAAATCCACTGTTATCTGGCCCCATAAGTTGGTCGTAATCTGAGCTGGAGTAGTCCTGGTCTTGGCCAGATACAGAAAAGCAAGATTGCTAAGTACCAAAATTCCCGCCGTGGTAAAAGGCCATACACCGGGCCGGCGGATACCGAAAGGTTCGATCAATTGAGGAAACAGGCCAACAACGCCATAAGAAAGAAGAATTGCAATCACCAGCCACCGGAACTGGCAAAACCACGACACGTTGTGCACCAGCAGAGATTCCGAAAAAGGTCTTTCGGAGTCAATAACTTCGGGACTGGCCGGTATCTCTTCTGAAAGAGACGCCATATTGTGCTCTGGCAGCAATAGTTCGTAAGCGGCTGCTTGATTAGTTTCATCTGAAATCATAAGAAATAATCTTCCTCTAACTTTTTCTTATAACATCAATAAGTTATTTATCATAGCATAATCGGATGCGTCCGACAAGCCGACTTCTTACATAGTTATAGTCACATCATGAATCCTTTAAGGAAATCTAATACTATAAAAATCAGTTGCAAAATTGAGAAGGATTCAGTATGCTCAAGTATGTTTGAGACTTTGACAGAACAGTTAGTTTATATATGGCAAATTTCGATTGAAGAACAATTCCATAAAAACACTACATATAGCCTGATTTTGGCCTCTTTTACTACCATAGGAGTACCGATTTAATGTTGAATGATAATCACAGACCCGCACTTACTTCAAGTATTGGTTATTATATTAATCGGCACTTTTGTCTGCTGATTATTACTATCTCCGGTCTTGTTCCGGCAATATTTTCCCCAACTGCCGCGCATGGTGAAGACTGGCCCATGTGGCGTTACAACAGCCAGCGATGTGCGGCATCACCCGAACAACTGCCGGCGAAACTGAATTTGCAATGGATTCGCGAAATGACCACCCCCAAGCCCGCCTGGCCCGCAAGCCAGTACAGATTGCAGTTTGATGCTTCGTACGAACCTGTTGTTGCCGGAAAGGCCATTTTCGTCGGTTCGATGGTATCAGACAGCGTAACAGCCTACGATACGGACACGGGAGCTGAAAAGTGGCGTTTTTATGCCGACGGGCCTGTGCGATTTGCCCCTGTGGTATATAAGGACAAGCTTTACTTCGCTTCGGACGATGGGTATTTATATTGTCTAAACACCGAGGATGGTTCTCTGATAGAGAAGCTCCTCGCAGGCCCGGCGACAAAAAAGGTAATCGGCAACGACCGGCTGATTGGCATGTGGCCTGTGCGGGGTGGTCCGGTGCTGTACGACGGTACAATATACTTCGCAGCCAGTATCTGGCCTTTTATGGGGACTTTTATTTATGCAATCGACGCCGAGACGGCGGATATTATCTGGACAAACAGCGGCAGCGGTTCGACGTACCTTATGCAGCCTCACAGCAGTCCGGCCTTTGCCGGCGTGGCGCCGCAGGGATATCTGGTAGCGACTGAAGACAAACTGCTCGTCGCCGGAGGTCGTTCCGTGCCGGCCGCTTACGATCGCAAAACCGGAAAATTCCTGTACTATCATTTGAACAAGTACGGAAAGATTGGCGTCTGCAAGGTCATGGCATCGGACGATTATTTTTTCAACGACGGTTCCATATACAATCTGTCCGATGGTATTGGAATCTCCCATGCGCCGGCTTCGGTCATAGCGGACGAGACCATCATCGGCATAAAAGACAACGCGGTTGTGGCCTATCAGATAGAACCGGGAGCTAAATCCGCAAAAAATATCTGGCAGACAGAGGCCCTACCACAACTCGACAGGATCCATATAGCAACCGGCTCTCGCGTTTACGGAAGCGGCGAAGATGGTAATATCATGGCAATTGACATCCCTGACAGTAATAATCAAGCCGAAGTCTCGTGGCAGGGGAAAGTCGAAAGCGAAGTCTGGAGCATGCTCGCAGCGGACGGCAGGCTTTTCGTCGTAACTCTTGAAGGAAACCTATACTGCTTCGCAGAGAAGAAAACCGAGCCCAAACGTTATGCATTAGAACCTAAACATCTGCCGGCCGGCTCCGCTCAATGGGTGGACAACGCCAAACAGATTTTGGAAATGACGGATCAAAAAGAGGGATACTGCCTGTTGCTCGGTGTTGGAACAGGTGAGCTTCTCTACGAGTTACTGAATCAATCGAACCTGCATGTAATAGCGCTCGATCCCGATGCCGAAAAGGTCGCTGCAATTCGCAGAACACTTG
>JAFGPJ010000275.1 GCA_016936275.1 Sedimentisphaerales bacterium | reverse complement strand
CTGGTCATTGCCGAGGTATCGAACGTACCTGCGAGCGGCTCAATAGGCTCACTGATGAATTCCTCACTCATTATCTTATTATCCGGCATGAAATTCTTTCATAATCTGCACTCCGGAAGAAGTGCCAATCCTTTGTGCGCCCGCGGCCAGCATTTCAATTGCCTGTTTTGCCGTCTTGATACCGCCGGCGGCCTTTATTTTACAGCCCGGAGCGGTTTCTTTCATCAGTTTTATATCTTCGACCGTTGCGCCGCCGGCCGGGTGCAATCCGGTGCTGGTCTTTATGAAATCCACGCCCACTCCCTGTGCTATACGACAGGCGAATATTATCTGTTCGTCTGTTAGGGCGGCCGATTCGATGATCACCTTGAGAACCACCGCCGGCCTCATAGACCGGCAGACTTTCAAAACTCTCGCCAACTGGTCGGCTAAATAATTCGAGTCGCCTTCAATAATCGCCGCTAAGTCCGCTACCATGTCGATTTCATCGGCCCCGGCATAAATTGCATCTTTGGTCTGGGCCACCTTGATTTTGGTCGAATCGGCGCCGAGCGGGAGACTGACCACGCCGCCGACGGCAACTTTCGAGCCGGCTAATAACTCAGCGGCCAAAGGAAGCCAACGACCGTTTACGCATACGGTATGAAAGCCGTAATCAATTGCCTGACGGCATAGCTGCTCGATTTGCTCCCGTGTAGCTTTCGCTTCGAGCATCGTATGGTCGATAGAGCCGGACAATTCCTTTTCAGTTATATTCTGTTCAATATTTGCCATTTGCCGTTAACCATCTCTGGCTGGATACCATTCAGCAGTTTGTTTTGATGTATTTTTTGCTTTTGAAAAAAGCCAAAGCGTTTTCGACGCTTTCGAAGACTTTTGTCGCTGTCTGGGTCACGAAGACCGATGGATTCTGTTTAGCCGTCCAGATGACATATACTTCTTTCGCCGCCTCGTGAGCGTGCTGAAGCTCTCTTTCGACACCGCTGGAAATGGCGGCACGGCCGTCCTCCATGCTCGGCACAAAGCTGATAATCATCTGGGCCTGGTCAATCAGCATAAAATCCCGCGCGTACGTCTGACTGTTAATATCACGCTGGATCTGCCGGACCTCGCTTAAATCCAGCCGGACTTGCCGGCCAAGAGTCGTGGCCTCGACGTAATCCAATCCTTTTTCGCCGGCCCGCCGGGCCATTTCCGGCAGGTAGCATTCTTCCAAATCAGCGGGATCGAAGCAGATAAACGACTGTTTCATCAATCGCCGAAACTCGTTGATTTGGCTCTGCACGTTCTCCATATCGCTAACCGCGGTCATTGGAAAGCTCAGATAGGCCCTTTTGATACTGCTGTCGAAAACAAGTCCGTAGAACATTTCCGTGGTTTCAGCTTCGGCGCCGCGGGCAAGGCAATAGAATGGCGTCTCATCGTTAATACCCTTGCAGAGCATTTCCGTACCGAGGACTTCCTCTTCACGCCAGACAATCAGGTCTTTCAGACTGTGCTCGACGGCATGATCTTCTACGAGCCGGGTGTGCAGCGCGACTACTCCGTCTATCAGGCAGATATACGTGTCGGCGTTAAGCTGTCGCATCTGGTCGAAGTCCATCGCAGGAAATAATCCGTGCCGCCAGCGGAACGTCGCGTGAGTATTCACTATTAGATTGGGGGCCTTTCGGGCCTTTGCGATAATATCTTTAAAAACGCTGCGGCGAAGCGAGCTGAGTCTTTTCATCGGGATGTCCAGAATCTTGCCGGGCGGAATATCGGGCGCCTCGGCGTACATCCGGTCGCCGACGTTGCATAGCAGCACCTCTTTTCCCCGCCCGGCGGCAAATTGGCAGACCTTCTCAAGGTAGCTCTTCTTATCAACGCCGACCATCCCTGTCACAACAATAATCATATCCAATCCGGCCTCAAATCATAAATGTAGGGTGGGCAAGTGACTTTTCTTGCCCACGCGTAACCCTGCTACGATATACGATAAGCATCAAATTGGCAAATGAATCTTCGCCTATCCCCCAGGAAACAATATCAGCCCATATTTCAACACAGTTTTTTCTTGGAAATCCCGATTTATATTGTAAACTAATTGCTTAGAAAGCGGTCTTCATTGGATTATTGACTTCACAGGGATACGCTTGCACTTACAATATTTTGGTTGTCAACGACAAATTTTATGAGTACCATAGTCGGCATTCTCAGTAAAACCATATAATAACTTGTTAGTTGTAATCCATCAAATGGACAACACGTCACAAAATGATGATATTTCTCGCTTGTTTCGCGAGCAGGACAACATTGGTCATGATTCGTCGCTATGGCTACGTCCACTTCGCAAGCTTATCCAAGACGGCAAACCAGTTGGGCAAGCCATCGTACTCACCTTATCAATGAGTGACCAACAAAGAATGCCTATTGGCATACTCGCACAAACAAAGAGCAACCGCACAATATTTTGGCCAACGTTGCCGCAGAAAGCGAAAATCGTGTGCGATGAAGAGATAATAGATGTTCTCGATCATATCACCTTAGAGTTACCGAGTGAAAAGATACACGTAACAACATACGACACTAATGGAAAGGCTATTCATCATAGACGGGCATGGAGGACGCATCACTTTTCTAATTCCACACTGGCTCTTTGGTTTATGTTGTTAATTCGCGTTCCAATATTTCGTCAGCAAGATATGGCGGTGCAAAGACGTGTTAAAATGCCTAAGCCCGACAAGGGTCGTCGAGTACACGAATTCAGTCGCTATATAAACAACCTCTCTTTCAATAATGTTAATCTGCCAGTTTGCATTGAAAAACATGACTACGTTTCTTGCATCCTCTACCTTGCACCAGAATCTTTTACAGTAGGTCAGTTTTCCCCTTCTGTTGTTCCCGTAGATTCATTAGCATCAGCAATCGAAGGTTGGTCTGAAGAGAATCAGTTCCCCATGATGGTATCACAGCATAAGGTTGGTAATCAGATCATTTGCCTAGCAACTGCATGTCCTCCGGGAAGACTACCCCTTGGCTCTGATGTTTCAATAGGTTTTCCACAAAGTGCAGCTTTAAAGCAATGAATGAAATAACTAACATGGACCTTCATCTCGACGCCGCTGCGCGTCGCGAATGAGTCTGTGTGTTGGTCTACCCTAAACAGGAAAAAGATTTCTAATGGATGAAATAATAAATTTGTCAGACTTGTTTCGCATATTCGAAAATCAAACTCCTGGAAGGATCATGCACTTTCGCGGTCAAGTTCGCGACTGGCCACTAAAGCCATCGTTGGCCCGTGAAGGCGTAACCGAACAGGAACGTGCGAAGGAGCCCGAGTGCTTCGAGAGACTTGCTAAAATACTACCTTCAGTGAACGATTGGGAACGCGCTACTATCGCTCAACACTATGGTGTTCCTACCCGACTTATAGATTGGTCGGAGAATCCACTTGTGGGTTTCTATTTCGCACTCGACGACAAAAACTATGATAACGAAGATGGTGTAATTTGGGTATTTGAAGATAAAACAGCCGTTGCTGGAAATGTAGCATCGCTTCGAGATGGAAGTGGGCCGCGCAGCTTACGCTACCCTCGTCCCTATCGAGCATGGAAAGACCTACAATATAAAATTCCGCGAACGGTTGCACAACGCGGATCGCTTACTTCTCAAACTGATTTATCAAAAGATTTTAACAAACAGATATTCGATCAAAATACGCAATCTCTGAAAAAGTTCATTGTTCCAAAAAAGTCAAAAGCACAACTTCGAAAACAGCTAGAAATCCTCGGAGTTACAGAAGAAAGGCTATTCCCTGATTACTTAGATATCGGCAACAGACGTCCAATAGATCTTGTTGGTGCATGTATGCGCATACGTTGTGAACTCTTTAAAACATGATGAAGATCCAACAAAAGCATTCACCGGACTGCTTACAGCCGCCGGTGATACTCATGTTCGTACAGCAAAAAGAGAGCAAGAATTGCCTTTAGAAGTAATTTCGTCAATCGGAGCATAAAGTCCCCCCGTCATGATGACAGATTGTTACAGGTTTTTCAGCCGCTGCTGTCTGTCGTAGTCTTTCAGGGCTGCGACCAGCTCGGCCATGTCGCCGGCCAGTATTCTGTCCAGAGTGTACAGCGACAGGTTGATTCTGTGGTCGGTGACGCGATTTTGCGGGAAGTTGTACGTCCGGATTTTCTGGGACCTGTCGCCGGAGCCGATCATCGTCTTGCGCTTCGAGTCGCGCTCGGCCCTTTTTTGTAATAAGGAAAGTGTATTATACAGAAATCATAGAATATAATATTATGTTAGTCTCTTGCTTTTATTTTATAAAAGTCGAAGTCATCTTAAAATATAGTACATTTGCTCTATTACAAGATATGGGAGGACAGTAAATGAATAACACCAGCAGACGAAACTTCTTAAAAACCGGCGCAGCGGCGGCTTTGCTTCCATTGCAAACGAGGACCACTTTTGGCGTCTCAGAAAATGACAAAGCTGTTCTCCGGCCGGATGCTTTAAGAGAAGGGGACGTCATTGGCTTAATCACACCCGCATCCCCGCCTTTTGAAGGAAACCGGACAGAGATAGAAGCCAGACTCAATTTGGAATCTCTGGGCTTTAATGTAAAATTTGCGAAAAATGTATTAAAAAAACGCGGGTATCTGGCAGGCACGGTTCAGGAAAGGGTTTCCGACATCCACGAAATGTTTGCCGATCCGGAAGTTAAAGCCATTATGGCTATCCGCGGCGGTTATGGAAGTGCTCAATTATTGCCGCATTTGGATTATAAGCTGATTAAAAAGAATCCGAAAATTTTTGTGGGATACAGCGACGTCACTTCTCTTTTACTTGGCATTCATAAAAAAACAGGCTTAGTCACTTTTCACGGACCAATGGCTACCTCCACGTTTACCGATTACACAAAAAAGTATTTTCTGGACACGCTCGGGAAAACCGAACCTGTTGGTCTGATTAACTCCGCTCAATTCTCATCCGGGGCGAATCCAATAGACCTTGTTTGGTCGTATAATAAGGGAATAGGTGAAGGACGCCTCATTGGCGGAAATTCAACATTGCTGCAAACAACAATCGGGACCCCTTACGAATTTAATACGGAAGATGCCATTTTGTTTATTGAAGACATTGGCGAAGAACCGTACGATTTGGACAGGATGTTAAATCATTTTAAACAAGCGGGGAAATTCGACAAATGCCGCGGCGTATTTTTTGACAGGCTCGATAGTGCAAAACCGGCAGATTACAAACCGGCCTTCAACTCTTCATTAAGCGTTGAAGAGATTATCGAAGATGTATTTAAAGATTTTGATTTTCCGGTATGTGTGGGGTTTTCAATCGGGCATATAAAAGATAAGCCCACTTTACCATTAGGTATAAAGACGCGGCTTGATGCCGACAAGGGACAGATTTCTATACTTGAAGCTGCCGTTAAATAAAAAAAGAAATAAGATGGAATTTTTACTTGTCCCTATACTCTTTGTACTGGCTATTGCTTTTTTATCAATCGGAGCATGAAATCTCCCCCCGTCATGACGACAAATCATTACAGGTTTTTCAACCGTTGTTGCCGGTCGTACTCTTTCAGGGCCGCTACAAGCTCTGACATGTCGCCGGCCAATATCCTGTCCAGGTTGTACAGCGACAGGTTGATTCTATGGTCGGTGACCCGGTTTTGCGGAAAATTGTATGTTCGGATTTTCTGGGACCTGTCGCCGGAGCCGATCATTATTTTACGCTGCGAATCTCGCTCGGCCCTTTTCTGGCTCTGGAAATGCTCGTATATCCTGCTTCTTAAAAGCCGCCATGCTTTGGCTCGATTTTTGTGCTGGCTCTTTTCGTCCTGCATGTGAACGGTAATCCCGGTTGGGATGTGTTCGAGCTTGATTGCGCTGCTTACTTTGTTGACGTTTTGCCCGCCCGGTCCGCTGGACCTGCTGACGTGCTCTATAACGTCATCGGGCTTGATTTCAATATCAATCTCTTCCGGCTCAGGCAGAACGGCGACGGTCGCCGCCGAGGTGTGGATTCTGCCCTGGGATTCAGTTTCCGGCACCCTTTGGACTCTGTGGCCGCCCCCCTCATAGCCTAATTCGGACCAGACGCCCGGCCCTTTAACGCTGAAGATTACTTCGCGAAAGCCGCTCTTTTCAGACACGCTATAATCGAGCTGCTCGACCTTCCACCTGCGAGATTCGGCATACTTTATATACATACCGTACAAATCGCGAGCGAACAGGGCCGCTTCCTCACCCCCGGTGCCGGCACGTATTTCAACGATGACCGAATCGATATCCATATCGTCGGCCATTACAATGCTGTTCGTGATTTCTTCGAGCAGGACGTCCTTATTACCTTCAAGCTGCTGCATCTCTTCTTTTGCCAGTGTCTTGAAGTCTTCGTCGGCGGTCTCGTCTGACAATATCTGCTCAGCTTGTTCAATATCAGCCATTGCTTTTTTGTACTGGCGATATTTCGTGACAATTGCCTTGAGCTTGCCCTGCTCTTTGGACAGCGCTACCAGCTTCGTCGAGTCATTGACGAAAAGCGGCTCGGAAAGCTGCTTTTCTATCTGCTCATAACGAGCCTCGATCTCGCCGAGTTTTGCCAGCACACTGTCTTTTTGTTCAATCATAAATACCGTCCGCTACAGGTTCGAGATGACAATCCAAAGCAATAACACCGCCGTTGAAAAATCCGTTTGTATTTGACCAAAAGAACAAAAACTCCCATCCCGGTTTTCTCAGGATGGGAGCATAAATCATACGAATAAGCTATTGCTGCTGGTCTTTTTTGTTCGCGCTGGCTTTTTTGCCTTCTGTTGCCGCTTTGATGTAACTCTTGCCGTACTTCTTTTGGAATCGCTCTATTCGGCCGGCTGTATCGACAAATTTTTGCTTGCCCGTATAGAACGGATGACACATAGAGCAGATCTCAGCATGGATTTCATTTGTCGTGCTGCGGGTCTCGAAAGTGGCGCCGCAGCCGCAGCGAACAACTACCTTTTCATATTTTGGGTGTATATTTTCTTTCATATCTATGATGCTCCGAAATATCTAAACTGGACATGGTAACTATATCGGCAAAATATTTCAATAGAAATTTTTTGCTATTATCAGCTATTACGGTTATATTTTTCCTGTTGATTGGCAATAAAATCCGGATTAAGTAAAATGGCAATAAAACTCATAGTTATCGGTGCCGCCGGTCGAATGGGTCGGCGTATTCTTTCGCTGGCGGCCGAATCAGGCCAATTCGATATTATCGCAGCAATAGATAAGCAGGGCCATCCGGATATCGGCAAAACTTTCAGCCTCGAATCATCATCCGGGCCAATTGAAGTTGTGCTGACCGATACCTATCCGACTGCTGTGGCTGACGCAGTAATCGACTTTTCGCAGCCCGAAGCAGTGGACGAAACCATCGATTACTGCATTGAAAACGACGTTGCCTTAATATCCGGCACGACCGGCCTGAGCGAGCAGCAGCGGGATAAAATGAAAGCCGCCTCCGCCCAAATCCCCGTCATTTACGGCACCAACATGAGCGTGGGGATGAACGTTTTGTTCGCCCTGGTCGGAAAAGCCGCTTCAATGCTCGGCGACGAATATGACATAGAAATCGTCGAGCAGCACCACCGTTTCAAGAAAGACGCCCCAAGCGGCAGCGCTCTTACGCTGGCCGAGAACATTTGCCGGGCTACAGGCCGGGATTTGTCCGAGTCCCTTGTTCACGGCAGGACCGGCAAGGACGCACAGCGGCAAAAAGGCGAAATCGGCATGCACGCGATCCGCGCAGGCGATATCACCGGCGTTCATTCGGTAATCTTCGGCACGCTCGGAGAGACCGTAACGCTCAATCATACGGCCAACAGCCGGGACACGTTCGTTCGTGGGGCATTGCGAGCTGCAGAATGGCTCGTCGGGAAAAAGCCGGCTTCGTATTCGATGGCGGACGTTCTGGGCATTAAAACCTGAGAAAAAACCGCACCGCCGACAACCAAACCGTTGCTCTTACTTAAGCCGGAGGAAGCCTTTCTTTGCTTTTTTCTCTTTCGGTTTCTTTATCTCTTTGGGCTTTTTCTCTTTTTTAGCCTTGGGCTTCTTTTCCTTTTTGGCCTTGGGGGCTGCACTGCGTTCGCCGGTAAACATGAAGGCCGCAACGACCACCAGAGCCGCCACTACGGCAGCACCACCCATAATGTACCAAATAAAGGCCTGTATAGAGCCCAGAATGGAAGGCATTACATGTTTTTGACCTGCCACGGCGACGATAATCGTGTAAATAACAATCACCAGCGGCAGAAACAGCAGCATTCCAAGAGTGTTACTTTGCGAATCGGGCGCCAGCTCGATCATCGGCCCTGCCAATGTCGCCATCTCAGGAGATGCCGGAGCAACAGCAAGCTCTTCTTCGGGAACCATTTGGTCTGCCTCGGCGACCATTGCCACCGCCGAGTCGCCCTCAGCTACGCCCATTTCCTTGCCTTCGTCCTCGGCAGTGTAAATCTCATCGAGAATGCCGCCAAGCGATGTATCATCGGCCTGCAGTGAAAGATCCAGCAATCCCGAGCCGCTGCCGAAAGTATCCAGGTTCACGTCTTCTTCTATCTCTTCCAGCGGCACTTCGGGCGTCGTCCCCCCGGTACCCACCGGAACCGCAGTTTCGGCCATGGTGTCATCTGTTATCTCGTAATCCTGGTCCGTCTCGCCAAGAACGTTGGTCCCCAGACCGGTCAGTGCCGTGTCCGCATCGGTTAGATCGTTCGACATCAGCGGTGCGCCTGTCTCCGGTGCCAGCAGGATTTCACTGTCCGACGCAGTTTCTGATGGCTCCGGCACCTCGGCCTCTGGGGCTTCCGGCATAACTTCCTCAGCTTCGGGCACCTCGGCCATTTCCGCTTCAATGTCTTCGAGAGACGGAACCTCATCTTCCGACAGGGCCTCAAGTTCAGATATATCTTCAAGCTCTTCCGGCTCTTCATCAGAAGTTTCCGGGATTGAAACTTCAGCTTCCGGTTCGGGCGACTCGAGATCCACTTCCGTACCCTCATCGGGCATCTCAAGCTCTAATTCCGTCCCTTCGTCGGGGACATCGAGATCGGCGGCTTCCGGCTCTTCAGCCGTCGGCTCTGACAAATCAAGCTCCACAGCTTCTTCAACTTCCGGGGCTTCAGGCTCGGGGGCTCCGAATTCCGGTATTAACGCCTCGACTTCATCGACTTTGAACAGCAAATTCGGGCCATCGCGAAATTCACGCAATTTTCCTTCATGGACGAATTCTTTTAGCTGCTCTTCAGACAGATTGAGTTTTTCGGCGGCTTCCTGTAAGGAATAGAACATTCCTGCCATAATCACATACCTCCAACGAGCCTACAACGCGGCTGTATTACATTCTTACAGGCCTTCCATAGAAAGCCTCTTATACGATATATTGTATCCGAACCGCCCGACAGATGCAACCTTTTTTTGCCCAAATTTGCCATAATCCCCTTATTTATCAGGAGTTTTCCACCCGAGACTATAAAACGGAAGACCAAAGACAGACATCTGACCTCCGATGTCAGACTTCCGGCATCCGGACAAAAGCCAGCAATTGGCTTTGTTTTTTCAAACTCCTTTTCGCAGAACTCAGAACGTTGAACGCAGCACGAAAAATTTGGCTTTGTTTGGATTTGTTTTTTCGTACCCCGCCAAGCGATATGTTGTCATAAGTTCCTTTCAAGTAGGTCTTTGCGCCATTTTGACTTTCGAACAATTGGGTTTGTTTTTTCAACCTTGTCTTCAACCCCCAGAAAATCTGGGGGCTAAATATAATTGTCTTTGTTTTCAAGCCTGTCTGGGCCAATAAAATCTCCTTAAATCTTTGCTATTATTGACTTAATACTATTTTGCCTATTTCAACATTGGCTTTGTTTTTTCAACATACCCTTTCACATTTAGGATTTAGAGCTTAGATATTCGAATTTCCGTCCAAAGGCCGACAAATTGGCTTTGTTTTTTCAACTATGCAACAAATTCAAACCGCAGATTAACGCAGAAACAATAATCAATAGTAAATGGCAAAGTTCTCCATTCTAAATTCTACATTCATAATTTGACATACATATGTTTGATAAATATTATACATGCCGCCAAGTTGTCCGTCAAGCAAATCCCGGAAAAATCTCCGTGAATCCTTCCTTAATACTTATCTATTGATATAAAATAGTCGATCTGATATGGTTATTCGAGATTTGTGCGTCTTCGTTAATTTTTGATATTAAAGGGATGAAAGTCAAAATGGCCGAAGTACCCTCCAGAGTATCTGAGCTTGTCGAAACATTTGACCAGCATATCGAAGCATATCGCTCACAGCAGTACAATGAAACCCAGCTTCGGCGAGAATTCATCGACCCGTTTTTCGAGGAATTAGGCTGGGACGTAACCAACAAGGCCGGATATGCCCAGGCTTATAAGGACGTCATTCATGAAGATGCGATAAAAATCGGCAGCGCAACCAAGGCCCCTGATTATTGTTTTCGTATCGGCGGATCGCGAAAGTTCTTTCTCGAAGCAAAAAAGCCATCCATAGACATAAAAGGCGACCCAAACCCAGCATACCAGTTACGCCGGTACGCATGGTCGGCCAAATTGCCGCTATCGATTCTGACCGATTTCGAGGAATTTGCTGTATATGATTGCCAAATTCGCCCGAAGCATACCGACAAGGCCAACGTGGCAAGGATTATGCTCGTTACTTACAAAGACTATCTGAAAAAATTCTCAGATATCGCAGATATTTTCAGCAAAGAGGCAATCCTGAAAGGCTCATTCGATAAATTCGCCGCGTCGACAAAAGGCAAACGCGGCACAAGCACCGTCGATAAGGAATTCCTCGCGGAAAT
>JAFGPJ010000274.1 GCA_016936275.1 Sedimentisphaerales bacterium | reverse complement strand
TTAGCGGTCAGGAAGTCCACGACTTTTTCGATGTTCTCGGCGGAAGGGGGGATTATTGTGGTGGATTCTTTAGTTTCATGTCGATGTGTTTTATCCCTGCTTCGAGGAATTGTTCGACGGTTGGCTTTGAAGCCCATTTTTTCGTAAAAATATTCATGACTCTACAATGTTGTTGTATTAGAAATTGAATATAATTATCTTGTGTTGTGAATGGCATTGAGGGAATACGGATTTGTCGATAATGTATGGACGAAAGGTTACGACAAAAGATATTGCTATGATCAGAACGATTTGGAGACAAGAATCAAATACGTTCGGCGCCACAAAAGTTAATTAGCCCCCTGCACTGCAGGGGGTTTTGTTCTTATATATTGAAATCGTTCATGGAATTGATTTTGAAAAATACCTCTCGGCGTATTTTATAAACACGGGCCAGTTCGGGCCGACTGTGTGACCTCCGGCGTGCTGGCGGAATGCGATTTCTCCATCGACTAAAGCTGTCTCCTGCGGCGGGAATTCCGCTGCGCCCAAACCTTTTTTACCCAACAGCTCGTAAACCGGGCCTGCGTGAACACCTGCTAAAAACATTCCTTTTGCATCTATCCATTGTCCCTCCACGTCGGGTGAGCCTACGCTGATAAATACCGGCCTCGGAGCGCATAGTGCAACAAGCTCGTGGGCATCGACCGGCAAATCCAGCGGTGTCAACGGGCCCGCGTATTTGATAAAGTTAGGGGTGAACCAGTGGTACTCGCCGGACGAAGCTAGGTTTTCCACCTGTTCCCCGAAGACCCTGCGCAGTATTTTGGCACCGCCCGCCCCGGATGAGCCAATCAATCCGATAGCAATACGCGGTTCGTAAGCCAGAGCAACGATTGCTGCTTTGCCGTATCTTGACAGGCCTTCGATGGCCACGCGTTTTTCGTCTATATCGGGATTGGTTTGGAAATAATCCACCGCCCGAGACGCACCCCAGGCCCAGGCCCGTAATGCTCCCCAGTCATCGAGCTTTCGGGGCCGACCTTTATTTACCAGGCCGATAATGCCTTCGCGAAATCCGGCGCCATTGTCGGCCTGGATGCTGGTGGGGACCAGGATAGCATAAGCCCAGCCCTTAGCCAAAACCTGCTGCTGCCACGTCGGGCCTGACTGTGGCCGCATTCTGAATCCCGCCGGGAAGTTCCAGCCGAACTCGACGATAACCGGCACGGGATCGGTTATCTTTTTCGGAGTGGTGAGAGTCATCTGAATATCGACGGTTATTGCCGGGTACTCGGAATTGTCCACGTGCCCGACAAGCTGTTTTATGATGATGGGAAATTCGCCTTCAACTGTGTCTTCTTCTTTGACGACCTCCCACGTGACAGCGGGCGTTTTTGCGGGGACTCTTCCGTAGATTTCCCGGTCAAAATCTTCGAAAATCTCTAACTTGCGTTTCTCCCATTGTTCGGCCGTCTTGACGGCGGTGCCGTTCTTAAAGACAAGCGGGTCCGGCAACGATTTATACGGCGTGGCTTTAGACTCGTCGGTATTGGCGGCGTTCGGCGCCTTGGGATTGCCAGACGGCCCGGGGCGGAGCTCTTTTATGCCCAACTGCTTCATCATCAACTGATGATCTTCCCGGCTCAATCTGCCTATACGCTCTTGTTCCTCTCGGGACCATTGTGCAAAAACCTGGACCGCGAAAAAGGCGCTCAAAGAAAAAATAAGAATTGATTTTTTTATCATTCCCCGGTTCCTTTCAATCTTTTTAGAACTTGTAGGGTGTGCAAACGTCTTATTTGCACGCGCGGCTCCTTGTTCGATTGTAACAGTATATCATAATTTGTCATTCCCGCACCTGCTTTCGCAGGTGTAAACTTGTCCCCGCGAAAGCGGGGAGCGGGAATCCACTTAAACCGTTACGTTGTTGGATCCCTGCTTTCGCAGGGATGACAAAGCGAATCGGTCAATGTGAGTTATTTAATGTGACCGGCTCGGCGCCCGGGGCGGCGAGGCCTCGGCGCTGCAGCAGGGAGCCTTCGAGCCTGTAGAGGGCCACCAGCGACTTTAGATAATTCGCGACGGCCTGTATCTCGGCAATCTGGCTGGCGACGAAGTCACGCTGGGCCTGGCCGACGAGCAATGAGGTGGACTTGCCGACGCGGAATTTTTCGGTTTCTGCGCGTAGCTTTTCCTCCTGGAATTTGCGTGTAGCAGTGGTTGCGGAAATCTGCTCCTGTGTCCTTGAGACCTCGATATACGCCGAGCGTACATCGACCTGGACGAGCTGCGTCATGTTTTCAAGAGCCATGTGAAGCTGTTTCTTGCCGGCAATGGCGCGGGTGTAGCCGGCGCGGGCGCTTCTGTTTATGGGAGCGTCTTCGAAAACAAGGCCCCATGTGACGTCATAGCTGCCTTCGTCCATATTGCTCAGCGCCCTGTTGAAGGTGTCGGCGTAGCCGCTCTTGCCGAGCGATATGAAAGTGTCCAGTCTCGGCAGCATGCCGTTTTTGGTTCGTACGACTTCGAGGTCGCCGCGTTTTATCTCCAGCCGGGCCTGATTGAGGTCCGGGCGTATTCGCAGGGCGAGCTGCACGTGCTGTTCGACGTCGTCGAGCCGGACGTCCGGCGGTGACGTGTCGTACTGCAGGATGACTTCTCTGTCCCAGTCGATGTTGCCGGAAGGATTCAGCAGCCTCAGCAAATCGAGGCGTTCCTTTGCCAGGGTGCTTCGCGCGTTAATAAGGTTCTCCCGACCGAGTGCTACCTCGGCCTGTGCCGCGGCCAGCTCGGTCTCTGCAAGGTCGCCGATTTTAATTCGCTCTTCGGCCTCTGTCATCTGCTTTTCGGCAAGGTTCAGCGAGTCGGTATAGATATCGATTTGTCGCTGGGCGAGAGCGTAATCCCAGAACCTGGACTCGACCTGTTCGAGCACTGTTTCGGTGAAGCCTCGCAGCTCGTACTCCGATATGAGCGTGTCGAGGCGGGCCTGGTTTACGCGGGCCATATTGGCACGGACGTCCATTCCCCGCAAAAGCGCCTGGGTAACGCTAAAGCCGATACGGTTGGCGGTGAAGGTGTCGCTGTAGAGGGATGAATCGGTATAGCTTGTGCTGCCTTCGAGATTAAGTGCTGTGCCGGAGGGAAAGAGTTTGTCGAGGGAAATCGAGCCGGTGATCGTATCCACTATCTGGCTTTCGGTGCTGAAGCCGGCGCGCGAAAGTCTGTCACCGATGGTTCTTCTGCTGGATACTTCGGGACTGATAATCGGGTCGAAGATTGCAAGCTCTTCCTGCTCGAAAGTCTGCTGTATTTCGGGATTCATTCTTTCGACGATTAGCGACTGGTTGTTCTCCATGGCCAGCAGAATCGCCTCGTGGATTCCGATTGTCAGCGGGCCTTCGGCGGCGTTGTTTACATCGACAGGCCTGGCGGATGATGATTCAGGCTGCTGCTCTGTTGTGGTGACTTTGGGCGAAGGCTCGATATTAGCGGAATAATTTGGCGTATATTCTGACTCGCACGAGCACAACAGCAGGGCGGCAAAGAATATAATGACCGTTTTTTTCATTGTTGCAGGCATTTTTCGATATTAATTAACTTGTGCTGTTTGCCGTTTCAATCTTTCCGGCGGATGTTGCTCCCGGCCTGAGACGTTCGAAAACCGAGTAAACCACCGGCACAAACACGAGCGTGATTAGTGTCGAGCTGAGCAGCCCTCCGATGACGGCCCGTGCCATTGGAGCCTGAGCCTCGCCGCCTTCGCCAAGTCCGAGAGCCAGCGGTATCAGGCCGATGATTGTGGTGGTGGCCGTCATGAGTATCGGCCGGAGCCGTCTTCGGCCCGCTTCCTCTATGGCCTCGCGAAGGCCCATGCCGAATTTGCGGCGAAGCAGGTTCGTATGGTCCACGAGGAGAATCGCATTATTGACGACGATGCCTTCCAGCATGATACATCCGATGAAGGACTGGACGTTGAACGTTGTTTTCGTCAGGTAGAGCATTACGATTACCCCTATTGCGGCAAGCGGCACGGAAAACATCACGACGAAGGGGTCTCGCAGTGACTCGTACTGGCAGGCCATGACCATGTACACCAGGATAATCGCCAGGACGCAGCTCAGCAAAAGCTCGTGAAATGATTTCTGCTGCTCTTCGTAGTCGCCGCCGAATGTAATGCTGAAATCGGGCGGAACGGGGATGTTTCGAAGCAGGCCGCTCAGCTCAGCCAGAATTGAACCCATATCACGTCCACTTATATCGGCCGTGACTTTTACGAGGCGTTCCTGGTCTTTTCGTTCGATGATGACGGGCCCTTTTCGAGGTCCGACATTAACGACGTTTCTCAAAACGACCGGCTGGCCTTCCGAGTTGGTTATCGTCAAATCCAGAATGTCCCTGAGGTCCATTTGCTCGGCGTCACGGAGTTTTACGAGGATGGCAAATTCGTCTCCGGTTTCTCGATAGTAGCCGGCTCGTGTTCCGGAAATGATGGTCTGAAGGGCGTTTGCTATCTTTGAAACGGTCAGATTCATATCGGCGGCTTTCTGGCGGTCTATGAGAATAAGCTCTTCCGGGCTGCCTGCCTCCCGGCTGATTCTTGCATCGGTAATGCCCTCGACCGATTCGACAATCTCTTTGACCTGGACAGCCAGGCTGTCGGCCAGTTCCAGGTCGTGGCCCCGGACTTCGACCTGGACCTTGTCTGCTCCCT
>JAFGPJ010000273.1 GCA_016936275.1 Sedimentisphaerales bacterium | reverse complement strand
CTTAAGGAAATTCTCGACATGGTGCCCTATGTCAACCACCTTATCACCAACTCGCTCGATCTCGGCATTGATACGGGTTATCATAAGCAGAAGCCTCAGGTCTGAGGCTACAGGTGTATAGACACTGATGAGTCTTATTGTTTCTTCGTCTATCTCGACCTGCATCTGATCCATCTTCTTTTCATTCTCGTAAATCCTGCTGAGATGATCCTCTGCCTGATCGATGAGCACCGAGTTAATATTCTGGATCATCTTCTCGACGGTAGCTCCCATGTGCAGAAGCTTATGTTTTAGCTTACCAAGGTCTGAATCAAATCGTATTGGCATTATTGTTTACTCCACTGGCGTATTTTAGCCATATCGTCCTTCAATATATTCTTCGGTTCTTTTGTCTTTGGGATTTAAGAAAAGATTTGCTGTTTCTCCATGTTCAATCAATTCCCCGTTCAGCATATAAATACATTCATCGCTGATACGCCTGGCCTGGGCCATATTATGTGTTACGATTACAATTGTGTATTGCCCTCGCAGACTCAAGAGAAGTTCTTCAACCGCCTCGGTCCCGGCGGCGTCCAGGGCGGAGCACGGCTCATCCATCAGCAGCAGCTCCGGTTTGAGAGGAAGCAGCCGGGCAATGCAGAGCTTTTGCTGCTGTTCAAGCTGCAGTTCTGTACCCTTTCTGCGCAATTTATCCTTCACGGAATCGAAAAGAAAGACCTCTTGCAATGCTTTTTGAACGGCGGTATCTATTTCATATTTATTAAGACTTCGCCGGGGCGAGTGCACTTTTATTCCAAAAGCTACATTATCATGGATTGACAGAGGCAGTGGATTCGGACGCTGGAACACCATACCGACTTTTTTTCTCAACTCCACTACTGAGACTTCAGGATCGTAAATGTTGCTTCCAAGTATCTCGACGCTTCCTTCGACCCGCACGCCCTCGAATCGTTCGTTCATTCGGTTGAAGCAGCGGAGCAGGGTAGTCTTGCCGCAGCCGGATGGGCCGATAAGGGCGGTTATGATGCCGGCCTTGATTTTCGAGCAGACACTCAGCAGAGCCTGAAAATCCCCGTACCAGAGATTCAGATTCGATGTCTCTATAGCATATTTGGGACGGTTTCGATTGCTGCCCATTACCGTATCATCCGAAAACACCATGTACATAGTCATAAGTAAGCTGGTTGCCCGGATCATCCGAGAAAATCTTCTCAGTCTCATCGACCTGGACCAATTTACCAATGTTTAAAAAGCAGGTCAAATCCCCAAGCCTGCGCGCCTGCTGGACAAGATTAGTAACGAGAATTATGGTCATTTTTTTCTTCAATTCGATAAGCACATCCTCGATACGCATCGTTGTTACGGGATCAACTGCAATAGAAAACTCATCCAGGCAGAGGATTTCCGGCTCATGTGACAGCGCCCGGGCAATCGTAAGCCTCTGCTGCTGTCCGCCCGAAAGCATTGTGCCGAGGCTTTTGAGGCGGTCCTTGACTTCATCCCATAGCGCCGCCTGTCTCAGAGACCTTTCGACTATCTCATCGAGGTCTCTCTTGGAATGTTTGCCTGCAATGCGCGGGGCGTAAGCCACATTATCATAGATTGACAGGGGCAGCCCCACAGGCAGCGGAAAGACCATACCGATTTTTCTTCTTAGTCCGTAAACGTCACGAATACGTTTCGTATTCTGGCCGTCAATGAATATCTGTCCCTTGACGGACACGCCGGGTTCAAGCTCGATGGTTCTGTTTATGCTTTTGAGCAATGTGGTCTTGCCCGAATTTGCAGGGCCAATGATTGCGAAGATTCCGGTAGAAGGAATAGAAATCGATATATCGTCCAGCGCAATCTTATTGCCGTAACGAATCGTCAGGTTCTTGATTTCTATATTACCGGCTTTCGGCTTCATACTACCATTTCTTTCTGTTACGTATTCGAGTCCTCAGCACAATTGCAATCGCATTGAATGCCAGCACAAAACCGAGCAGCACAACGGCCGTTGCATAAAGCATAGATTCCGGCACGCCGGGTACCTGCGTAGATATCGTATGGAGGTGATAGGAAAGCGCCATACACTGCTCCGTCGGCTTATAGGGAAACAAGTCTCCCCGCTTTACAAATTTGAAGAAGACCGCCCCGGTGAACATAATCGGCGCCGTCTCGCCCGCCGCCCGGCAAACCTGGAGAATGATACCCGTGAGAATCCCGCCGATTGAATTCGGCAAAACAATCGTGCGGATTGTCTGCCACCGGCTTGCGCCGAGATTCCAGCATGCCATCCGGAACGTCACCGGAACGGCAAAAAGGGCTTCCTTGGTGGATACGATTATCACGGGAAGCGTCATTATCGCCAGTGTTAACGACGCCGAAAGTATCGATTTGCCTAATCCTGCAAAAACTACAAAAGCGCCCAATCCGAAAAGTGCATGTACGATGCTCGGCACACCAGCAAGGTTGACTACGGCAAGATTTACTATCCGTGTAAACCAGCTCTCGCGGGCGTACTCATTGAGATATATCCCGGCCATCACACCCACGGGAACAGCAACCAACAGCGAGAATGTAACGGTGTACAATGTTCCTATTAAGGCCGGCCAGATGCCGCCGCTTCTCATGCCCTGTTTGGGCACGTCGGTTATGAAGTCCCATGTAAGGCTGGGCCATGCACGAATAATCAGGTAGCTCGTCAGAGCAACAAGGGGTATCAGGATCACCACGGACATCGAGCCAAAAATCCATTTCACTGTTCTTTGGGCCCGCAATTTCTTATGGATTAGATCGGTAGCCGCGAACAGATTTTTTGTATGTTCGTTACCGTCCACTATTTTTTCCTTCGAATTCCTTTTACTATCATGTCCGCCGTGATATTAATCACAAAAGTAATGGCAAATAAAACTATTCCTATAACAAAAAGGGCCTGGTAATGCAGTGCTTCCGTCGGGTATGTGCCGTCTGCGTTTGCTTCGAGTCTCGGCGCTTCTCCCATTTCTGCGGCAATCGTTGCGGTGAGTGTTCTGACGGATTCCAGTACATGAAAAAAAGGTACTTTGGCGTCGAAAGGAATGTTAATCGAGTGTCCGGTGCACATCAGCACTGCCATTGTCTCACCCACGGCCCGGCCGACTCCAAGAAGTACCGCGGCGAGCAGGCCGCTTTTTGCCGCTGGCAGGATAACTTTGCGCACTAATTGCCATCGTGTAGCTCCGAGCGCCTCGGCCGCCTCGATATATGTATCAGGCACGGCACGAATCGCATCCTCGGCAATAGTTACGATAATAGGCACGCTCATCAGCCCGACAATAATCCCGGCATTAAGCACGTTCAGACCGATAGGGGCGCCTGTAAGCTTAATAATCAAAGGATTCATAACCATCAGTCCTATGAATCCCCATACTACCGATGGAATTGCCGCCAGAAGCTCGACGAGAATTTTCATTATCTCCCTTGTTTTCTTGCCGCAGAACTCGGCAATGAAGATGCCCGTTCCCAGGCTGAAAGGCACGGCGACAAGCATTGCAACAAGGGTAACGCTTCCTGTCCCTACCAGTTGTGCAAGAATCCCGTATCGTTTGTTTGTTGCCGACGTCGGATACCAGTCAGGACTCAGGAAAAACTCTTTCGCTTTAAATCCGTGCTCCAGAAACGGTGCTCCTTCGCGAAATACGAAAAAGAATATGCCGAACACGAAAATAACCGCACTGACACCACAGATGTAAATGAGACAGACAATGGTGCGCTCGCTTACAACGCGCCGAATGCGCCTGATGTGAGTTAAAAAGGCACCTAAAGTTCCTCGCGATACACCCGATGCAGGCCCAGGCCGAGTCCCTGATGAAGTATCCTGGAGCTTGTCCGTCAGACTGTGCTTTTCAATTTGTTGCATAGAATCTTAGCCTTTCGGCGGCGAGAAGTCTATTTGCTGCCGGCTGCAACCGGAATATAGCCTGATGTGGCCACTATTTCCTGGCCTGCGGGCGAGAGAATCCATTCTATGTATTCTTTTGTAGCACCCTGGGGCTGTCCAAGTGTATACATACACAATGACCTGGCCAGAGGATAATGACCCGCCGCTACAGTCTCCAGTGATGGCTCATATGCGGGCTGGCCATTTCCGGCAGATAGTTTCACAAACTTTACTGCGTCCGTGACATAGCCCATTCCGCTGTAACCTATGGCGCCTATGGTCTTGCCCACCAATTCGACTACGTCTTTCGATCCGGACATATCGCGAGAGCCGGGCTTGTAATCTTTATTGTCGAGCACTACCTCCCGAAAATAGAAATACGTTCCCGAGCTGTTCTGACGGCTGACCCTGACAATTTCGTCATTTCCTCCTACCGATTTGATATCAACGTTCAATTGGGACCATTTGTCCACTGGTCCGCCTTCGGCATAAATCGAGGCGAGCTGATTGAGCGTGAGAGATTCTACAGGATTCTTCCTGTGAACATAAACGGCCAAAGCATCATAGCCAACGACCCACTCAACCGGCTCTTTCCCTGTAATCCGTTTGGTCTGATTCATTTCCGAGTCTGTCATATCCCGACTGCAATTTGCAATGTCCACTATTCCCTGCATGAGGTCACGGATACCGACACCCGATCCGCCGCCGGCAACTTCAACCGACACTTCCGGCTTGACCTTCTGATACTCCTCAGCCCACATCTGGGCCAGATTGACCATCGTATCCGAGCCGGAGTCCGAGATGACCACCTTTTGTGGTTCAGTTGAACCTTTGTCACCTTTGCAGCCACACAAGCCTATTACTATACTGATAGCAATTATGTAATTGATGACTTTTTGCATGTTTCTTCCCATTTTATTTCTCCTGTATCAAATATCTCGTATCCAATCTAATATTCATGAATTTCCTAATGATTTAGGAAATATTAGGACACCATTTGCTAAAAGCAAGAAAGGTACAAGAATTGTGTTAATATTGTGTTAGAATTGTGTTAGATTTGCGTTAGGATCAGACTAATAACTCCGCAGAACTAATAGTCCAATAAAATCGCAATTCTTTAAGATGTTTAGCCGTCTAAAGTTAGGGTAAATATTGATAGCATAAAGATTAATTCAACGACAAACCTTTGTTTGGTATTCTTCGGCCTTGTGTCTGACGATTTCTCCTTCTATCATGTAGATTACATCCTCTGCTATGTTTGTCGCATGGTCGGCAATCCGCTCAAGGTGGCGTGAGGCCGAGAGTAGATGTATTAGCGGCTCAATCTGGTCAGGGTGAGCATTCATTGCTTCCTGAACCATCAAATACATCTGCCTGTTCATAGCATCAATTTCATCATCACAGGCACAGGCTTTGCGGGCAAGACGTGTGTCAAGATTAACCAGCGCATCGAGACTTTTCTTTAACATTTCCTGGGTTCTTACGGCCATCGTCGTGAAGTCAAATTCAACATTTACTTCCGGATGATTGGCGAGGAACAACGCACGCTCTGCAATGTTGACAGCCAGGTCACCCACGCGCTCGAGATCGCTGTTTATCTTGAGAACTGCCACGATGAAGCGAAGGTCGGTCGCAACCGGCTGGTGCAGTGCCAGTATCTTAAGACAACTTTCCTCTACCTCTACCTCCATTTGATCGAGGTTTATGTCCTTTTCAATTACACTTCTGGCCAGTTTCTCGTCTCTGTGTTCAATTGCCCGAGTAGCTTCTCGTACGCTTTGTTCTGCTATTGCTCCGACAGTTAGAATTTCCTTCTTCAGATTTTCTATTTCTCGATGTAAATGTACAGGCATAAGCTCTGTCCTTTCATTCAGCTCAGTACCTTACTTCGTATCTTGTCCCGGACCCGACAGGGTGGGTATGCTGATCATCCTGGAAAATAACTTCACCTTCTTTGTTGGCAGTTATGGTGTTTCTGATATAATCGAAAGTAGGTGGCAGCTCATTGATTACCTCGATCCGGCTCCATGGAACCACTCTATTCATTAAATTTCCAATTTGAACGTCTTCAGGTCTGTTTATAATCCTGCCGAAATGATATGTCCTGCAATGTATTCGCACATAAGAATCCGTTATCTCCAGCACTTTACCTACCAGTAAATGGTTATGAGCATCGGGATAATTTTTTATTGTTCTAATTTTCCAGATTTTGTTTTTACTTGTTTCAGTCATTATCCAAATCTTCCTGTAACATAGTCTTCAGTTTGTTTTTTGTTTGGTCTTTCAAAAATTGTGGTAGTCGAATCATACTCGATAAGCTCACCGAGGCAGAAAAATGCCGTCTGGTCACTTACCCGTGCGGCCTGCTGCATGTTGTGCGTGACAATCACTATAGTATAATCCTTTTTGAGGTTATCAATCAGGTCTTCGATCTTACCTGTAGAAATAGGATCTAATGCAGAGCACGGTTCATCCATCAGAAGAACAGACGGCTTTGTTGCTAATGCTCTGGCAATACACAAGCGCTGCTGCTGACCGCCGGACAAAGATAAGGCTGATTTTCTTAGATCATCTTTCACTTCGTCCCATAAAGCTGCTGCTTTCAAACTTTCTTCGACAATTTCCTGTAAATCGCCACGCTTTCTAATCCCCTGTAATTTCGACCCATATGCCACATTATCAAATATGCTTTTTGGGAAAGGATTGGGCTTTTGAAAAACCATTCCAACCTGCTGTCGAAGGTTAACCAGATTGATTTGCTTTACATAAATATCCTGGTTGTTAACAAACATTTCTCCTTCGACTCGTATATTGGGGATAAGGTCGTTAATTCTGTTAATACTTCTCAGGAACGTGCTTTTTCCGCATCCGCTTGGGCCGATTATGGCCGTAACGGCACATGGCTGTATCTTCATAGTTATATCTTTAATACCCATTTTCGAACCGTAGTAGAAGCTGAAATTCCGGGCCTCTACTACCGGACAGGCACATTCTTCAATTGGCTTGGCTTCTTTCATAGGCTTAACCATGCTTTTCTCTTTTGCACCACGTAATAAATCCAAATTGCCGCTCTTCTCTTTTGATGCTGGAACGACTGACGACAACATTTGGTCTTTCCCTTCTGCTTTCATGATTTCTTTAGACAAGCTTATCCTCATTGGCCTTTAAGCCTCTTAAATACTCTCGAACGCAGGATAATAGCTGAAGCATTCAGGCATAAAATCAGCAAAACGAGCGCAACAACCATTCCATACTGATTGTGTGGAACTTGTGCTGCAAGTTTGTCGGCAACCGCCATGTCCCAGCTTCCGTATGAAAGTGTACGTGTTGTCTGGAAAATAGACTTAGGCACAGGTCCAACCGCGATACCTGCCGTAAACAATATTGGCGCAGTCTCTCCCGCCACACGACTTAAACTTAGTATTACACCGGTGAGTATACCCGGAAGAGCAGCCGATAACGTCACTGTCATAAACGTTCTAAAACCGCTTGCTCCGAGTGCTAAAGATGCTTCTTTATATGTCTGAGGTACCGCACGAATCGCCTCTTCGCTCGAACGTATCATCACAGGTAATGTCAGGACTGCAAGGGTTAATGACCCTGCAAGGATACAAGGTTTGGAAGGCGCACCGAATAAAGGAATGAAAAACAACACAAAAAAGGCCAGACCAAATAATCCGAAAACAATACTTGGAACGCCGGCAAGTGTGTTAATGCACATACGGATGATTCTGATTATCAGGTTATCTCTGGCACATTCGGCCAGGTATGCCGCACTGATGACTCCAAAGGGTACTACAAAAATCATGCTTAAAAGAGTTAACATCAGTGTCCCCAGGATCTCCGGTCCGATGCCTCCGAAATAGTGACCGGGAGTGCTGTCATCAACAAAATATCGCCAGTAAAACGTCCATCTGGGCAGGAGCATTTTATCAAGATTCTTTTCTACGAAGCCGAATAATCCCTCCAGCTCAGT
>JAFGPJ010000272.1 GCA_016936275.1 Sedimentisphaerales bacterium | reverse complement strand
TTGAAACGGCCTGAGTGCTTTATCGAGCTTGAGCTGTTTGGTCATCTGTTTGGCAACTTGCTGTATAGTTAATCCCATTTCATAATGAAGCTTGTACGCCGTCAGAGCTTCTGTTGGAAGCGATTCAAAAGAAATGCAAGTAGGGTGTGATATTGCTGGTTTCATTTCCTGGATTTCGAAGGTGTTTGATTTTTCCACCGTAACAGCTTTTATGTCCGGCGGCCCTGCCCCCGCGTCTCCCGGCGCGAGGCGGGGCGGCGGGCCTGATTCACCTGATCCTGACATATCTCGTAAAAGGGAAATGGTATTTTGGGTGACCTTCATTAACCGATTTATACACGCACAAAAATCGCCCAAATCTTCCGGGTAAACGCCCTGATTGCGCCAGGCGTCGACTTTCTGCACAAGTTCCGAGAGCTCTTCGAGTGCTTTACCGGCCTTTTGGCCCGTCGTGGGAATATTGGCCAGCCAGGATGCAAGACCTTCTACGTTTTGCGGATATAATGAAAGGGTAAGCTCCACCCATAAATTTTCGGTCTGGGAAACGCTGTAAGACAAATTCTCCGCCCATTTTTCGAGCTTGTCGGCAATTAGTCTTATGATTTTGACGTTATCTGAAGACAATACCATAAGAATTCCTTCTGTTTGGCCGTATTTTCTGCATTCTAATATAACTTGTGTGAATAAGCAACAGATTTTATTGGAGATTTATAGGGGTGTTGAATGATTGAGTATCTTTCCAAATGCGGCGAACTCGATTCGCCCCATTTCCCAAAAATGACCGCAGCAGAGGGATAAAATGCGATGAATTTCGTCATTTCTATTGTAACGGTTTGCGAAGTAAAAAAAGAGCTGCAAGTCGCCGATCACGCGGTCGGCGTTGTTCCGGCCTGCGCGCGCAGGCGTCCTGAGCGAAGTCGAAGGACCTTTCTGCGCTTAACAGCCCTTTATTGTCGATAACGTTAATAGAGCAGTCAAATATCAGTCGTCATAATCAAAAAAACATTCCCACCAGGGAATCCACCGGTGCCAACTGACGATTCTAACCGTGTCATAGCCATAGAACAATTGGCCGGTTTTAAGTTTACCTGCGACCTGTAATTCTGCCGGGCCGTCGTCAGGTATCGAGTCCATTAGCTCGGCTTTGTCGAAAAAGGCGAAAACGGTCGTCCTCGGTCTCCATCGTCCACCACACTGGACTGCGTACTGCTGGATCGCTTCAATCTCTCCGGGATAGAGGACAAGCGGCTGGCCCAGGTCGATATCGCTTCTTTTTATGCCTTCGGGCAGACGAAGCATCGCCATGATTTCCCAATCCCCCATGTCCCGATGAATGACGATTGGAAATACCCAAAGCTGTGCTTGTATTGCCTCAATGACATCTAATGGTGCAATCCTGAGTATCTCATGTCCGGACTGGCTGCTAATGTAAAGACAACCGTCCGGGCCAAACTCCATATCGGTATATGAACCATAGCTGAATTCTGTGCCGATCGTGGTGAAGATGCCAGGAGACTCAAGGGGTGAGTCAAACCGCATGAGAACGTGATTTACAAGCACATAGAGACCGTAGCCCCATACTCCACCTTTTCCGAAAACGATAGGAAAGGGACTCCATGTAGTGACTTGGCCTGCAAGAATTGGACTGCCAATAGATTTTCCTTGGGGATCATAGGCCAATATCTTTGCATTCCCAAAATGCCCCATGCTAATGAAAATATTGTCATTCCAGTCAATCGCCATGCAGTGGGCGTCTTGTAGCGGGACGGTCAGTAATACCGTAGGTGTGCCCCCGGAGCTCTGGTAGACGTTTCTATCTGTGACGTCCACAAACAACATGCGCCCCGTCGAGTCAAAAGCGATATCTCCGGGATTTATAAAGGGCCCTTGCCATAGTGTTTGAGCAGTCTCATCAGGGAAGATGGCCGTGAAATGGGGTGTGTACCCAAAGCCGCCAGCGGCCAATACCGTCCCGGGAGTTCCCGAAATTAATCCATCCTTATCGTATCCAATCGCGCCAGCCTTGATCAGGGCCGGCCCGTAGAGGGATATCGAGCCGGGTCCGCCTCCCGGTTCTATTCGGTAAGCACTGTTGGCCGACGAAGCAAGATTCCTGTTGCCCACGTACATCACACCGTCTGGCGCAAAACACAACTTCGTTGGCATTTCAAGCTCAGCATAGACTTCGACACTGAATCCCGGTACGACCGGTAGCTGCGCAAAGCCAAGACTTGTTCCCAGCAAGAGTGCCAACACTGCTCCCAAGATAACATTTTCCATTTTAGTTTTCATAGCGTTTTCTCCTAACAGATTTTGGTTTTGTAGTGGTTGTCGTTACGTTTCTTCAAGATGCGGCATAATAAAGTATGAACAGTCGTTCAATTGTCATATAGCATACGTAATAAAAAGATTTCTCCTGGCGCTCACCTGCCAAGCGTGCCAATCGACCTCCTTTCCTTTCACGCTCGTTCTATGTCTGGCACTGTAGGATGGGGCTATGCCCCAACGTGTCAAATCTAAGAGCAGACTGTTCATCCTTAAAAGCCTGCTTATTATTAAGAGTGGGTGAGCTTGAAACGTCTCAGAGCGGCTCGCACCCACTCCTCCAACGAATGAGATACTTTCTATCGTATCAGTTTGAGCAGTGTCAAGAAAAAAGTCCTATAAAAAACAATTATTCATGCCCATTCATCTTTTTTAGCTGAATATCAAGTACTTTTCCTTGATTAACACAGACAAGAAACTTGAGCGGGAGGCTGTTTGCCGGTTATAATTCTGTTGTGAAAAGATTGTATTGGACAAATCCGGATGTTTATGAAAAAGAAGTTGAAGTAGAGTCCATCAGCGATTGCAAAGTTACCATTGAGCCTATTGTTTTTCATCCGGATGAAGGAGGGCAGCCTGCTGACAAGGGCAGGATCGGCGAATCCGAGGTTCTCAATGTCGAGATTATCGACGGGCGGATTGTCCATACCCTTGATAAGCCGCTCAATGATGGAAAGTACATCGCCCGTGTTGACAGACGGCAAAGATTGTCCATTGCACGCCGGCATACCGCCCAGCATATTATCTCTGGCATCGCCGAGAGGCGATTCGATCTAAAAACAATCGGCGTTCACATCGGTTTTGAAAGCTGCACCGTCGATTTCGATAAGAAAATCGACTTCGAGACCGCCCAAAAGATAGAGCGAGATTCAATGGAAGTTGTTGCCGAGAACATTCCTGTCGAGACAGTGTTCAACGACGCCGATGCTCGAACGCGGTTCGACCTGAAGGGAATCGAATCGGACATGATTCGCGTGGTAAAGATCGGCGATTACGACGCCTCGGCCTGCTGTGGAACTCACGTTCGAAGAACGGGTGATATCGGGATCATCAGAATCCTCGATCTTGAGAGCAAGAAAAACGGAACTCGCGTTTCTTTCACAGCCGGGCTGCCGGCGGTGGAATTCTCGCAGACCGAGACTTCAATGTTGAAAGAGCTAAGGCAACTCTCCAAATGTTCGACCGCCGAGTTGCCTATGATATTTCGAAAAGCACTTGAATCTGCGAAGAATCTGAGTAAGCAAGTGGAACGATTGCAGGAACAGATGCTGCCAGGTTATGTGACATCGGCAAGTATTGTGGATATCGGCTCATCAAAGGTCGGCATCCAGATCGATGCCGTCTCCGCGAAACTTGCTGGCAAGCTCGCTTCAATGATTGCCAGCGAAATCGATGGAACCGGCATCGTTATAAGCGACGGCAGCATAGCAATAAATTCTAAAAAACTCGACGCCAACGGTTTGCTAAAAAAACTTCACATAGTTGTCGGCGGCAAAGGCGGCGGATCAGCCAACGCCGCCAGCGGCATGCTGGACAAGGAAGTAACAACCGAGCAGGTTATCGAAATCCTTAAAGGAGGCACTTGAATATGAGATTCAGAGCTTTAATCACGGCAATAATTTCTCTCTTGGTGTTTTCGACAGTTTATGCCGAATCGATTGACGTTTATTTCGGCACTTACACATCCGGCAACAATGGCAGCAAAGGAATCTATCGCAGCGTACTCGACACCAATACGGGTATACTTTCAGCTCCTGTGCTCGCAGCGGAAACGAAAAATCCTTCGTTTCTCGAAATCCATCCGAACGGCAGGTTTCTTTACGCAGTCAGCGAATCAGGCGGCGCCGGAACCGTCAGCGCCTATGCGATAGATCCGGACACAAAAAACCTAACATTGCTCAACAGCCAGCCATCGGGCGGCTCAGGCCCGTGCCACGTAAATATCGACCACGCGGAAAAAAACGTGCTGGTCGCCAACTACGGCAGCGGCAGCGCCTTGGTGATTCCCATCAAATCGGACGGCAGCCTTGCCGAGCCGACCTGCTTCGTGCAGCACGAAGGGGCCAGCGTAAATCCACAGCGCCAGAAAGGCCCGCATGCCCATTCGATCAATCTCAGCCCGGACAATCGCTTCGCGTTCGTGGCCGACCTTGGTCTTGATAAGGTAATGATCTATAAATTGGACATAGATAAGGGGACAATCATTCCCAATGATCCGGCGTTCGCGAAGGTCAAGCCCGGCTCAGGGCCGCGGCACTTTACGTTCGGCACCGACGGCAAGTACGCATACATTATCAATGAGATGGGCGGCACTATCACCGCCTTTGCCTACGAGCCGACTTCAGGTATTCTTACCGAAATTCAAAATATCTCGGCGCTACCGGACGATTTTGCCGGCTCCAATTCGTGTGCCGAGGTCCGCGTGCATCCGAACGGCAGGTTTCTCTACGGCTCGAACCGCGGGCATGACAGCATCGCGGTCTATCGCATCGACCCGGCCAAAGGGACGCTGACTTTCATCGAGCACGAAAAAGCCGATATAAAAACGCCGCGGAACTTCAACATCGACCCGACAGGCAAATTCTGCCTTGTCGCCAACCAGGGCGCCGACACCGTCGTCGTCTTTAAGATAGACCAAAAAACCGGAGCCCTCGAACCGACAGGGCATAAGATTTCCATCGGAAGACCCGTATGTATCTGTTTTCTATAAAGGAGTTTAAATTATGGCTTTCACATTACAGTTAGGCGAAATGGCGCCGGATTTCAAGCTTCCGGCCACTGACGGCAAGACTTACGAACTGTCTGATTTTGACGATGCCAAAGTATTGGTAATATTTTTCACATGCAACCATTGCCCTTATGTAATCGGCTCCGACGAGGTCACCCGAAAAACGGTGGAAAAATTTGCCCCGGAAGGAGTAAAATTTGTCGGCATCAATTCCAACAGCAAAAACACCTACAAAGAAGACGATTTCGAGCACATGGTCGCCCGGATGAAACAGCACAAATTCCCATGGCTCTATCTTTACGATGAGCCGCAGGCGGTCGCCAAAGCGTATGGAGCATTGCGGACGCCGCACTTTTTCGTATTCGACAAAGACCGCAGGCTCATTTACACCGGCCGGGGTGTGGATAATCCTCGCGAATCGAGCAAAATAAAGACCAACGACCTCGAAAGAGCGCTTGAGGAGCATCTGGCCGGAAAGCCAATATCCGTTCCTCTGACAAATCCCATCGGCTGCAACGTCAAATGGGACGGCAAAGACCCGCACTGGATGCCGGTCGAGGCATGTGACTTGGTCTGAGAATGATTGGTGCGATTCATCTCACCCTGCCGCTGTTTATTACCATTATCCATGTGTTCTTCTATCAGATTTTCTATTATTTTATTAAATTCCGGATTACGAAGATATCCCTCATCGTAATACCATAGTCCGGAAAGAAGCTCTCTGTTACCATATTTGAAATAACCATGTGGTTCCTCTGGCTCTTTGAAATCTTCAGGATAGATCCGCACTCCAAAATGATCCATGCCCCCGTGCATTTCCAGAGTTAGGTAACCGTCTAAACTTATAAGGTAGTCATGTGGCTTAAGGTCTCGGATAACTTGTGGTATAACTATTCCTTTCGGTACACCAATGTCACCGACATGTCTGATTCCATCTGGCTGCGGATTCAAGCGGTTTTTGGGGACCTGACTCAGAATTTCCCTACCAGCCTTCAATAGTGCCTGATGGTCTGTATCGCATAGCAGCAGCATACGACGGTGCTGCGCATCTTCTGTCCCTCCCATCAAGAAAATTAAACCTATACTCTCCAGGAAAACAAGGCCTGCTATAAAACCAAGAACCACTACGGTAATAGTTATTCCGAGAAAGATTTTCTTATTTGCTTTCATTTTCATCTGCAGATTAAATCTGGGAACGCTTATGGTCAAACAATTTTTGCTGCTATTGGCATAATACTGCCGAAGATATATTCAATAAGATGTTATTAACGATGAGAAACAACCCGGTCTCAGACAGCGTCGCGATGGTTATCATTCTTTTGATGGCTATCGGCACTGTTTTTGTCTTCTCGGCCAGTGCGAGCATCGGGCAGGAAATCGACCTGACGAAATTCTACGAATACGCCAGCCTGCGGCAGATACTGTTTTTCCCGCTGGCCTGCCTTATTATGTACTTTTTCGCCTGCCTGGACTATCGCAGACTGGGCCTCGAAAGAGGCTGGTTAAAAAATCCGACAATCTATTTTTTAATTCTTAGCATCCTGCTGCTGGCACTGGTATTGTCACAAAAGGTTTACCCGTTACTGCCCCGGCTGATTCCGCCGATAAACAGGCATTACCGATGGCTGAAAATACCGCTTGGTCCTATATCTGTGAGTTTCCAGCCGTCCGAGCTGGCTAAGTGGGCCGTTATTTTCTTCCTTGCAGCCGTATGCGATAAGTATCGAGAGGGTATGCGGCTGTACTGGCGAGGATTTGTGCCGGTCTGCGCGGTCGTTGGCCTTGTTGTGGCACTTGTAATCGTCGAAGACTTTGGCACGGCGGTGTTTATCGCGCTTTTGGCCTTTTTGATGTTAATAATAGGGGGAGTTAAATGGTGGCATATTCTGACGCCACTGCCGTTTGGTGCTGTGGCTTTTTCCTTCATGCTGATTAGCTCGACAAGCCGCATGAAGCGAATTGCTGCTTTCGTGAATCCCGAGAAGTGGAACGATACGGCCGGATATCAGGCAAGCCAGTCGCTGATTGCCCTCGGTTCCGGCGGACTGTGGGGAAAAGGGTTGGGCAAGGGAATCTGCAAATACGGGCATCTGCCGGAAGATACGACGGATTTCATTTTCGCGATTATCGGCGAAGAACTCGGCTTTGTCGGAAACGCGGCGGTGATTTTGCTGTTTATGATGTTCGTCGCGCTGGGAATACTCATTGTAATTCGCTGCCGGGATCCATTCGGCCGGCTACTGGCCGGCGGGATTGTGCTGGCGATTGCCATTCAGGCGGCACTCAATATCGGAGTCGTGACGGTTGTTCTGCCGACGAAAGGAATTCCTCTGCCGTTCGTCAGTGCCGGCGGAACGAGCATGCTACTGTCGGCCGCCGCGGTTGGGGTGCTGATTAATATCGCCAGACAGTCCGCCGCCGGAGAAAAAGACCTGCAATACGAACCACCGGAGTCCTGAACCGGTCCAGCCTACATTAGTCACATTACTGTGACGAACAATCCAGAACCTGAGATTAGTCCGGCTATAATTCCCACGATTGCAAGACCTACAGCCAAAAGATGGTCTCGATAAGATTGAACGGTCCTCAAGACATTCACGCCCAGGAAGACGGCAAAGAAGGCGGGCAGAAAAACGAATATTGATCTGCCCGCTAATCCCAGTTTGAAAGAAGCAAACAGCAGACTTGCCAGTCCGAGAATAAAAGAGCCGAATGCCTTTCTGAAGGTCTTGCCTGGCGCCTTGGAATCATGATGTTCTAAACTGGCGTTTTTGGCGCCAATTATCCTATCGGCCTCGGCCTTGCCGCGATCTAATACTTCCTTAATATCTTCGGCCGCCGAGACCGCCATCGCGCGAAATTTCGGGCCGATTACCGTTTCGGTTTTCTTCCGTCCGAATGCCGACTTCACTCGTTTTCTGGTCATCACCAACAGCGCCCAGATGCCCATGGGCAATCCTACGACAGCTCCCGGAGAGAACGGCAGCATCGCTAAAACACTGCCTGCCATTGCCATGCGACGAGATCGTAGCTGCATCAGGTTCCAGGCGCCCGAGACAACAATGACTGCGTGTGCCGCCATGGCAACAACGATGACCAACTGCGCCGAACCCGGCAAAAAACCAAGAAATCGGCCGGAAAAGCCTTTTTGGATAAGCAGAATTATCGTCCCGACTACCGCCCCTGCGCTCGATAGACAATCGATGACCCCCGCGATCAGCAAGCCCACTGCGGGAATCCATACGCGCTGACGAATGGCCTCGGTTTCACCGTCCAGCCCGAAACCTTCAAACGTCTCACCCTCAGCCCGTGCTGCACGGTCTTCTGATGAAATTGTCTCCACATCGGTTTTCACTTCAGAGGCATGCTGATAACGGAGCTCAGGCTCCTTCTCCAGGGTCTTCAGGACAATTTCATCCAACCTCACGTCTACCCGAACCTTCTTTGAAGGCAGCGGGAACCGTCCAAGCGGAAGCTCACCAGTCAGCATCTCATAAAACACTACGCCCAGCGAGTAGATGTCCGCACGATGGTCCACCATTTGCGGGCGCTCGATTTGCTCCGGGGCCATGTAGTGCGGCGTGCCCATTTTCTGGTCGGTCCGCGTCAGCGTGTACACGGCGGGCTGCATACCGAGAATCTTGGCAAGTCCGAAGTCGGCGATTTTTACCTGCCCTTTCTTGTTCAGCAGGATGTTCTCAGGCTTGATATCACGATGCACGACTCCTTCTTCATGGGCGTATTGCAGTGCCTCGCAAATCTGCGGCACAATCTTCAGTGCCTTGCCGGGCGACAGCTCGCTTTTCTTAATCACATTCCGCAGGTCCGTCCCGTCAACAAATTCCATGATGAAGTAGTACAGGCCGCTTTCCGTGTGGCCGAAATCGTAAATCATGACGATTCGCGTGTGGTTCAGCCTGGCCAGCGAACGCGCCTCTCTTGTGAATCGTTCTGCAAAAGCTTTGTTCTGATCGACTTGCGGCGGCAGAATTTTCAGCGCCACCAGCCTGTCAAGCTGCTGCTGGCGGGCCTTGTAAACCACGCCCATGCCGCCCTGCCCCAGCAGTTCGAGGATTTCGAGCTGCGGAAACTGCCTGGCCAGTTCGGCCGGTTCGGGAGGCACAAATCCGACCGGAGGCGTGGCGATTGTGGGAATATCAGCCTGGCCACCAGAAGGAGCGGGCTTTTCACCGGTTTCAGAGTATTGTTTTTCTTCGGTCATAACAGCATTTTCTTCTCTGATTTTACCTTCTCCATACTGATAGTTAGCAGGCCGCCTCTAACTAAAAGCCGAGAACCGGCAGAAATATTACACGCTATCGGGGTTTTTTTCCAGAACATATCGTTCGAATCACGTTTGAGATTCGAAATTTTTAAAAGAAAATCAGATTATCGAAAAGGTTTGAATAAATTTTTTTGACAATTGATTTTACTACTGTTAAATTCCATATTGTCAGGGGCGTTTTAGGAAAGATCCCTGTATCGGTGGTTGTTAGGAGTGCTAATTTTAGTAGGGAGTACTAAGATGAGAGCGAGAATTTGGATTATGCTGGTTTTGGCAGTAGCGGTAACCTCTATGTCGGGTTGTAAAAAAAAGGATACGACCGTAAAAGAACCCCAGACCAAACCTGAAGCTAAGGAGATAAAGAAAATGAATGCTAACAAGGAATCTTTTGGAACAATGCCCGATGGTAAACAGGTTGATTTGTATACTCTGACTAACACCAGCGGTATCAGGGCCAGGATAACCAACTTCGGGGCGATTTTGGTCTCGCTGGAGGTCCCGGACCGGAACGGCAATCTGGCCGATATCACTCTCGGCTTCGATAAGCTTGACGGATATCTCGGAGAGCACCCCTATTTCGGAGCAATCGTCGGCAGATATGCCAATCGTATTGGCAAGGCAGAATTTAAGCTCGATGGAAAGGTCTATAAGCTGGCCGCCAACAACAACGAAAATCATCTGCACGGTGGAATTAAGGGTTTTGATAAACAAGTCTGGAGGCTCGAGGATATAGGTGACACGAGCGAGGGGGCAATGGTCAAATTGAGCTATATCAGCGAGGATGGCGAAGAAGGCTATCCGGGCAATTTGGCCTGCAGCGTTATATATACACTGACCAAAGACGATAAATTAAAAATCAGCTACGAGGCCGAGACGGATAAGAAGACCGTTGTAAATTTGACGAACCACAGTTACTTCAATCTTGCCGGGCAGGGCAGCGGTGATATTCTCGGCCATGTGTTGACGATAAATGCCGATAAGTACACCGTTGTCGATGAAGGTCTGATACCGACCGGAGAAAACAGGCCCGTCAAGGGCACACCGATGGATTTCACTACACCGATGAGTATCGGTTCCCGGATAGCGCAGGTTGAAGGCGGATACGACCATAATTACGTGCTGAAAAGCGGAGGCGGCAAGCTGGCTCTGGCGGTCACGGTGTCCGAACCGACGAGTGGACGGATTATGGAGATTTATACCGATCAGCCGGGTGTTCAGTTTTATACCGGCAACTTCCTGGATGGCTCTATTACAGGTAAAGCCGGCAAAGTATACAAAAAGCACTACGGGTTCTGTCTGGAGACACAGCACTTCCCGGATTCGCCGAATAAGCCCGACTTTCCGTCCGTAGCGCTCCGTCCGGGGCAAAAATACACGACGGAGACTGTACATAAATTCTCCACGAAGTAATTGTGAAGTTTCTGGTTCGGACCCGTTCGAAGATACCGCGTGGACTCAGGATATGTAGATCCTGTCGGACGGTTTGATATCGGGTATTTGATTCAGCTTCTCTTTAATGTCTTCTTTTTCCAGCGCGAAGCTCGGGGCGATTTCGAGGAGGCAATCGGCTGATCCATCTGGTTTTCTTGGGATAGTGACGCCTGCCGATTCGAGCCAGTTGGCGGCACGGGTGATCATCATCTGCCTTGTGGTTTCGACGCTGTCAATACCAGTGGCGTTTTTAGTGGGAGCAAATTCCTCGCTCCGAATCGTCTGTAATATGATTGATTTCGATGCCAGCGGCAGTGCATCAAAAACGAAGCTCTCAAGTTTTATGCCTTCGGATTCTACGGTATTTCCATTCTCGTCTATGTGCAGGATTTTTTTTGCTGCCCTGTGCAGCGGCAAAGAGGAATCGTCGGCGTTCAACTTTTCCACGAAGGTGCGGTTGATGATGTGGATGGCAATACTTCCAAGCTCGAAGACCAGCGAACCGTCAGGATTTCGTTTCTCAGCCAGCTCATCTGGCAGATCGCTGTACTCGATTACGGTTACCCTGCCGTCAACAAGGCAGAAGTTGCCGACCTTTTCTTTCGGGCCTGCTTTTATCAGCGCTTTCGAGGACATCTCGGCTTTATCCAAAGCATGAAGACCGATAAAAAGCGGATCGAAGATATTTATCAAGGGATTATCTACCTGCCAATAGCTCATGAATTCTATGCCGCGTCTTTTCATATCGTCCAGAGCGCCGCTTTGGTGAAGGGCCACGATGCTTCCGCCGTGGCCATCGGGTGAGCAGGCGATGGTCGCTTTCTCGGCCAGCAGAATCCTGCCATCCGGACTGAAATTCGGCAATGTCCCCTGCTGAAAAATAAAGACGTTGTTCTTGTCCAGGCCGTAATGGTTATTCGAGCGAAAAATCTCTATCGTCTCGTCGTGATTCAAAGGACTGGTCATAACATACCAGGGACAGTCGGTTTGGTATTTTTTAGAGGTTGCAGCGATCGATTCGGCAAAGATTTGAAAGAGCGTTTTATTTTTTACCGGACTAATGGGAAAATTTCCCTTTGGCCCGTCGAATCCGAGACGTGTCCCTTGGCCGCCCGCGACGACAAAGGCCGCGACCTTGCCGGTTGCTATCAATTCCCTGCCCAGTTTAACAGCTTCGGCATACTTACGCTGTTGATCCGGACCGAGAGGAGTGGAGTTATAAGACGAAGCAGGTACAAAATCGGTTTTGATTACATCGGGAATGTAATTTTTAATAAATTTTTCTATCCAAACGTCTATTTTCGCAAAATCCAGATCCTGGATTTGTGCGAGCAAATTCTGTTTTTGACCTTCATTTAATTGGTCCCAAAATGCTAAAATATGGCTCTGATGATGATTTTTTAGCAATTTTTTTAAGCTTTTGTAATCTTTTTCAATGCTCATATCCACGATTCCGTGCTAAAAATAAGGATTGTAATCGAATAATAAAAAAGTTTCAAGTACCTCAAAAAATTAGACGAAATTCATTTGACAGCCCCAATATCTTGTGCTATGATTCAATTATAGATGCAGGTAGGTTATAGAAGTTTTTTATTATAAATCCGAAGCTGTCATCATAATTGTGGTTCTAATTTCATACCAAGAGCCCACCTGCCGAGTTGAATCGTCGTTTGCAGTATAGCAAGTTCAGAAGTAGCTAAAGAGTTGATTGCATGAATTTACTTGGTAAAAACCGGTTTTACAAACAAATCCGACCGTTTTAACAAATAATTTGATAGGTTGAGGAGATTCGCGGGAAGGAAAAATGGGTGTTTGGTGTCTCATAGATATGCGACAGTAGGCATTTATCTAAAATAAAGTAAACCGAAGCGTCGTTCAAAACGGTCGGTTGAGCGAATCTCGAAAAGAAAAAGGAGACAAAAATGAAGAAAAAAGGTTTTACATTAGTTGAGCTGCTGGTCGTAATTGCGATCATAGCACTGCTCATGGGCATTCTGATGCCCGCGCTGGCCAGGGTAA